>JAYTLP010000162.1:0-5688 GCA_043729375.1 Myxococcales bacterium | reverse complement strand
TCGCATCACTTCGACCTTCGCAGCCTCGCTGTCGCTTCAGCTGTCGGGCTGCTGGATCCCGAAGTGGTCGAGGAGCTGATCGGCCGCAGAGGTGGGGGTGAGCGTGCCGTCCACGACCGCGGCTTCGATTGACGGCAGCTCCGTTGCCACGGTGGGGTCGGCGCGAAAGGCGCGATCGAGCCGCTCGCCGATGAGCGACCACATCCACGTGCGCTGCTGCTCTGCGCGGAGGGTGGCCAGCTCGCCGGACGACTCGAGCACGCGGCGTTGCTCGATGATGATGTCCCAGACGGCGTCGATGCCCCCGCCCGTGAGCGCCGACGTGGAGAGCACCTGCGTGCGCACGCTCTTTCGCTTGCGTGGCAGGTAGCGGAGCGCCGCGCGCAGGTCGGCGAGCGCGAGGTGCGCGCGGTCGAGGTTGTCGCCGTCGGCCTTGTTGACCACGATGGCATCCGCGAGCTCGAGCACGCCCTTCTTGATGCCCTGTAGCTCGTCACCCGCGCCCGGAAGCATGAGCAGCAAGAAAAAGTCGACCATGTCGGCCACGGCGGTCTCGCTCTGGCCCACGCCGACCGTCTCGACGAGGACCACGTCGAAACCGGCTGCCTCGCAGACCAGCATCGCCTCGCGCGAACGCCGCGCCACGCCACCCGGCGAGCGACCGTTGGGCGAAGGGCGGATGAACGCACGGTCGGCCACGGAGAGTCGCGCCATGCGCGTCTTGTCGCCGAGAATCGCGCCGCCGGAGAGCGCGCTCGACGGGTCGACCGCGAGCACCACGACCTTGTGACCCCGCAAGACGAGCCGCATGCCGAGCTCGTCGATGAAGGTGCTCTTGCCCACGCCGGGCACACCGGTGATGCCGATGCGATACGCGCCCCCCGTGCGTGGCAGGAGACGCGCGAGGAGCGCCTGCGCCTCTGCCTGGTCCTTTTGCGCCGTGCTCTCGATGAGCGTGATCGCGCGGCCGAGCATCGCGCGATCGGCCTGCAAGATCCCGCGCTCGAGATCGTCGAGGGAAGGCCGGGTCACGGAGCTTCGAGGCGATCGAGCAGCGCACCGGCAGCCTCGGCGATGACGGTGCCCGGCCCGAAGATCGCAACGGCGCCCATCTCGCGGAGAGTCTTGTAGTCGTCGGGCGGGATCACGCCACCGACGACGACCTGGATGTCGGGGCGGCCCAGGCTCGCAAGCGCGGCGCGCAGCGCGGGGATGAGCGTGAGGTGCCCGGCCGCGAGCGAGCTGGCCCCGATGACGTGCACGTCGTTCTCGACGGCCGCGCGCGCGGTCTCCTCCGGCGTCTGAAAGAGGGGCCCCACATCCACGTCGAAGCCGAGGTCGGCGAACGCGGAGGCGATGACCTTCTGGCCGCGGTCGTGGCCGTCCTGGCCCATCTTCGCGACGAGGATGCGCGGTCGACGCCCCTCGCGGTCGGCGAAAGCCTTCGTGCGCGCGCGCGTGGAGACGACGGCGTCGGACGACTCGCCCATCGCCCCACTGTACACGCCCGAGATGCTGCGGATCTCCGCCTCGTGGCGGCCCCACACCTTCTCGAGAGCGTACGAGATCTCACCGACTGTGGCGCGAACGCGCGCCGCGACGATGGCGAGCTCGAGCAAATTGCCACCTGCACCACCCGCGCACGCGGTGAGCGCGTCGAGCGCGTGGTCGACGGCGGCCTGGTCGCGCTCCGCCCGGAGCTTCTCGAGTCGCCCGATCTGCTTCTTGCGGACTGCGGCGTTGTCCACCTTGAGCACCGGCACCGCCTCCTCGCGCGAGGGCCGGAAACGATTCACGCCGACGATGACCTGCCGTCCGGAGTCGATCCGGCCCTGCGTTCGCGCTGCAGCCTCCTCGATGCGCAGCTTGGGAATGCCGGCCTCGAGCGCCCTCACCATGCCGCCGAGCTTCTCGACCTCCGCGATGTGCGTCTCGGCGCGTGCCGCGAGCTCGTGCGTGAGGTGCTCCACGTAATAGCTGCCGCCCCACGGATCGACGGGCCGGGTGGTGCCGGACTCGAGCTGGAGCTGGAGCTGCGTGTTGCGCGCGATGCGTGCCGAGAAGTCCGTGGGCAGCGCGAGTGCCTCGTCGAGCGAGTTGGTGTGCAGGCTCTGCGTGTGGCCCTGCGAAGCGGCCATGGCCTCGATGCACGTGCGCACCACGTTGTTGTAGACGTCCTGCGCGGTGAGCGACCAGCCCGAGGTCTGGCAGTGGGTGCGCAGGGCGAGGCTCTTGTCGCTCTTCGGCGAGAACGCGGCCATGTGGCGCGCCCACAGGAGACGGGCCGCCCGGAGCTTGGCGACCTCCATGAAGAAGTCCATCCCGACGGCGAAGAAGAACGAGAGCCGCGGCGCGAAGGCGTCCACGCTCATGCCGGCGGCGACGCCGGTGCGCACGTACTCGAGACCGTCGGCGATGGTGTAGCCGAGCTCGAGGTCGGCCGTCGCCCCGGCCTCCTGCATGTGATAGCCGGAGATGGAGATCGAGTTGAACTTCGGCATCCTCTGCGACGTGTATGCAAAAATATCGGCGATGATCTTCATCGAGGGCGCGGGCGGATAGATGTACGTGTTCCGCACCATGAACTCTTTGAGCACGTCGTTCTGGATTGTGCCCGCGAGCTTCTCGGGTGGCACACCTTGCTCCTCCGCAGCGACGACGTAGAGCGCGAGGATCGGTAGCACGGCGCCGTTCATCGTCATCGACACCGACATCTCGTCGAGCGGGATGCCGTCGAAGAGGATGCGCATGTCGAGGATCGAGTCGATCGCCACGCCCGCCATGCCCACGTCGCCGAGCACGCGCGGGTGATCGCTGTCGTAGCCGCGGTGCGTGGCCAGATCGAAGGCGATGGACAGGCCCTTCTGCCCGGCGGCGAGGTTGCGGCGGTAGAACGCGTTCGAGTCCTCTGCCGTGGAGAAGCCGGCGTACTGGCGCACCGTCCACGGCTTCTGCACGTACATCGTGGGGTAGGGCCCGCGCACGAAGGGCGGAAAGCCCGGCATCGTGTCGAGGTGGTCGACGTTCTCCAGATCGGCGCGTGTGTACAGCGAGCGCTGCGGGATGCCCTCGGGCGTATCCCACGTCTCTGCTGCGACCGGCTCGTGCGTGGCTGCGCCGATGGAGTCGAAGTCCACGGTGGAGAAATCGGGCAGCTTCACGACAGAGCCTCGAGCGCGCCGGCGAGCACCGAGACCGCGTCGCAGCCGATGTAGAGAAAGTCGTCGACGCCCGCGTCGCGCAGCGCCGCCTCGAGCGCGCCGGGGCGACCGGCGAGCAGCACGCGCTTGCAACCACCGGCCTTGAGGGCGTGCGCGGCCTCCGCTGCCTCTGCGGCGTAGCGCTCGTCGCTCCCGCAAAGGCATGCGACCTTCGCGGCCTGCTTGCCCGTGGCGGCCTGCAGGCCACCGGTTGCAAAGAAACTCTCGGCGAAGCCCACGCGGGCTCCGAACTCGGCGGGCGTACCGAGTGTCACGAGGTCGACCGTGGACCGCTTCGTCTCCGACCGATCTCGCAGCGCCTCGAAGAGCTCCGCGTCGCGGTGCCCCGTGATTGGCGACCTCCCGCGCGGTAGCTTCGCCTCCGACAGATTCGCAAACTCCGAGACGCCGAGCACGGCTTCCTTGCGCGTGTCGAGTCGCGCACGACGCTTTTCCCACGAGGCCGCGAGGCGCTCGGCAAGCCGCCCGCTATTTTGAGCCTCGACGATCCCGCCTTCGGCTTCGAGCGTGCGGAAGCGCTGCCAGGCCTCGCGCGCGAGCGCGTCGGTGAAGGAGTCGAGGTAGTACGAGCCGGCGGCCGGATCACGCACGCGCCCGAGCTGGCTCTCATCGCGCAACACGAGCAGCGTGTTGCGCGCAACGCGACGCCCGAGCGCGTCGCCGGCCCCGAGCGCGGCGTCGAACGTCGCCGGCGTGACGAGGTCGGCGCCCCCGAGGATGGCGGCGAACACCTGCGTCGTGACCCGAAGCATGTTCACCCACGGGTCGCGCTGCGCGAGCGCCCGCGATGACGAGACCGCATGTATGAAGGGCGACACGGCTGGAGCCCCGACAGCGGCGCCCATCTTCTGCCACACGACGCGCAGGGCCCGCAGCTTGCTGAGCTCGGCGAAGGTGTCGCGACCCACGCTGACCTGCAGCGTGAGGCGGGCCAGCGCTGTCTCTGCGTCGACGCCGGTCGTCTCGACGGTGCGGAGATGAGCGGCGCCGGTCGCGAGCAGCAACGCGAGCTCGTCTGCGGCGTCGGCGCCGGCCTCGTGGTGCGCGAGCGTGGACACGAGCACCGTGCGTGGCGCGTACGGCGCGAGCCGGGCGAGCACGTCCGCAGACGCGAGCGCATCGCCGAGGAGCGCGAACGAGCGGCCTGACATCGGGTGCCCGGCGAGCGACGCGTCGAGCAAGAGGAAGCAGTCGGTGTCGCGCTCGAGGACCGCATCCAGCGCAGCGCGGTCGCGGATCCAGAGCGCGTCGACACCGCCGGCCAGATCCTCGTCGAGGCCCGCTCCGTCCGTGGGCACGCAGAGACGCGCACGCGGTGCCGCGGGCGGCACCTTGAGTCGAGGCGCCTCCGTGTAGAGCGGCGCCACGCGGAGGCCCTCGGCCGTGGTGTGGACGAGCGCCTTGTCGAACGCGACGCCGGCGAGCTGCTTGTCGACGAGCGCTCGCCAGTCAGCGACGGAAACGGATTTCACGTGTCACTGGTACCGCGGCAACGGTGGCGCGTCCAGCCCTCGGCAATGCAGGAAGCCGGAAACCGGCTACCGGGCATATTCTGTGGCTCCGTGACCCCGGGGAGCGGGAACGCTACATGTTGCGCCGGTACTGCCCGCCCACCTCGTACAGCGCGGCCGAGATCTGGCCGAGCGTGCACACCTTGCATGCCTCCAGCAGCTCGGTGAACACGTTGTCGCCCGCGAGCGCCGCCTTCTGCACGGCCGCGAGCGCGGCTGCGGACGTGCTCGCGTTGCGCTTCCAGACCGCGTCGCGCGAGGCGATGGCGTAGTTCTTCTCGGCCTTCGTCGCGCGGATGACCTCGGCGGGCTGTGCGGTCGGTGACCCGTTCGGATCGAGGAAGGTGTTCACGCCGATGATGGGCAGCGTGCCGTCGTGCTTCTGCGTCTCGTAGTACAGCGACTCCTCCTGGATCTTGGATCGCTGGTACATGCGCTCCATCGCGCCGAGCACGCCGCCGCGCTCCGAGATGGAGCGAAACTCGACGAGCACCGCAGCCTCCACCAGGTCGGTCAGCTCCTCGATGATGAACGAGCCCTGGTTCGGGTTCTCGTTCTTCGACAGCCCGAACTCCTTGTTGATGACGAGCTGGATCGCGAGCGCTCGCCGCACGCTCTCCTCGGTGGGTGTGGTGATGGCCTCGTCGTAGGCGTTGGTGTGGAGCGAGTTGCAGTTGTCGTCGAGGGCGAGCAGCGCCTGCAGCGTGGTGCGGATGTCGTTGAACGCGATCTCCTGCGCGTGCAGCGAGCGGCCCGACGTCTGGATGTGATACTTCAGCTTCTGCGAGCGGTCGTTGCCGCCGTACTTGTCGCGCATCGCCTTGGCCCAGATGCGCCGGGCGACGCGGCCGATGACGGCGTACTCCGGGTCCATGCCGTTCGAGAAGAAGAACGACAGGTTCGGCGCGAAGTCGTCGATGTGCATGCCGCGCGACAGGTAGTACTCGACGAAGGTG
>JAYTLP010000161.1:0-2857 GCA_043729375.1 Myxococcales bacterium | reverse complement strand
CGAGCTCGTGGCCGTCGTCGACCTCGACGAGCCTCACCCAGCGACGCTCGCGTGCCCATGCCCGTGAGCTCTCGATGCCGACGACGTCATCGTGGATGCCGTGAACGACGAGCGTCGGCACGCGCACGTCGGGCCACACGCCGGCGCGGGCGTCCAGCGCGGCGAGGTCCTCGATGAAGCCGAAGTCGACGGTCGCCTTCTTCTTGTCCGCGTGGTCGTCGACCTCGATGGCGTCGGTCTCCTGCCACGCCCGCCACGCGTCCTCGCCGAGGCGCTGGCGCCAGCGCTCGACGATCCCGAACGCGGGCGCCAGCAGCAAAAGCGCGCACACCCGCGGGTCTTCCTCGGCGACACGCGCGGCAGCGAGGCCACCCAGGCTCGAGCCGAGCAGCACGGCGCGGTCGCGTGGCCCGCCGATGGCCTCGCGGATCGAGGCCATCATGGCCGACATGCGGAGGTGCGCCAGCGACGGTAGCCGCAGATCGAGCCGCTCGAGCACGAGGTGCTGCGTGGCGTAGTGGGCCTCGAGCACCACACCCTTGTGCGAGCCCGGGCCGGATGCGAAGCCGTGGAGGTAGAGGAAGCGCGGGCCAGTGGTCACCACGCGATCATGCCACCGGGCGGGGGCGGTCGGTCAGCGAGTAAAGGCGATCGGTCGGCGAGCGACTGCATGGCCCGAGCGCACGCGGGCCTGCGAGACGACGTGGCCCTGCACGCGCGACACCGGCCGTTCCCGGTACTCGTAGATGTCGCGCCCGGGCGCGACCTGCTCCGGTCGCTCGTACGACTCCAGGTGGCCGCCATCCACGAAGTCGATCTGCGTCGTGTACAGCTCGCTCATCGAGCACACATCGACGGTCACCGTCCCCTGGTCGGAGCGCGAGAAGTACATGCACCCCCGCGTCAGCTCTGGTTGCGGGCAGCTCGAGCGCGCGCCTCGGGCTCGCGGCGGATCCGAGAATCGGCCCGTACGACGTCGCCTTTGCATTCGAATCAAGTAGGTACAGGGCGCTCAGCGCGCTCGCTCCGACACCGACACCGACTCCTGCTCCTGCGACCGCACCGGCGCCAACGAGGACGACGCCGGCCATCAGCGCGCGCGCCCAGCGCAAGAGCGGCTGCGCGAGTGGGCCGCCAGGCGCAGCCCGGCTGCACCGTCACCTGCACCATGGAGTCGACGCGTCGGTGTAAGCACCTGCGTCCCCCGATCTACAGGCAGCCGACGAGCGAGTCGTAGATGGACCGGACGCCGCCGGGGAGCGGGCGCTGGAGCGGGCGATCCTGGCTGTTTGCGGGAGCGGCGGTGAGCGTCGCCAGAAAGTCGGCGACGTGCACGCCGCTCACGGGTATCACGCACGAGAACGTCCTCGCGGTGACCCTGATGCTGCCCGTCGACGCGTTCACGAGCTCGTAGCTGCCCGCGAAGACGTACTTGCAGGTCCTCAGTTTCTTGCTGGCGATGTCGACGGAGCAGCGCAGCCGCACGGGCTCGAGGTTCGAGTAGTCACCCTCGCAGAACGTGTCGCCACACACATCGTCGAAGTTGTCGCGCAGCGTCGTGCGCAGGCCGAGCCACGCCGCGAAGCTTGCGTCGTCCCCCGCGTCGGCAAGAAGCTGCTCGAGCTCCTCGTACTTCGGCGTGCTCGCGGGCGCAGCGGACCCGGACAGCGCTTGCGATGTGTCGTCTTCGGACGACGGCGACGAAGCCGATGGAAGCGATGGAGGCGCGCCGGGCGCGCAGGCGAACAGCACTGGAACGAGCGCGATGAGCAAGGTCTTCATGCCCGGTGGCCAATCAACTCTCGTGCCATTGCCAACACGGCGAAGGCGCACGGTCGCGGTCTGCGGGTGTCCGGAATCCGGCCGGACGCTGTCCGGGGACGGACGACACGGTCTACCTGCAGTCGTCGCGTGCGCTAGAGTCGAGCGCATGATCGAGCTTCCCTCCACCCTCCTCGCCGGCAAGACCGCGTTCGTCACCGGCGGCGGCAGCGGGATCAACCTCGGCATCGCCCAGGCTTTCGCGCGCGCCGGTGCAAACGTCGCGATCTGCGGACGGACGAAGGAGAAGCTCGACGCCGCGGCCGAAACGCTTCGCGCACTCGGTGCGAGGGTGTCGACCGCAGTCGCCGACGTGCGCGACCTCGCACAGCTCGAAGCGGCGTTCGCGACCTGCAAGGAGGCGCTCGGTCCGGTGGACATCGTGGTGTGCGGCGCCGCCGGTAACTTCGTGGCGCCGGCCGAGGGCATCAGCTCGAACGGCTTTGCGTCCGTGCTCAACATCGATCTGCTCGGCAGCTTCCACACCGCGAAGGCGGGGTTCGAGCAGCTCAAGGCCACGCGCGGCGCGCTGCTGTTCGTGTCCGCCGGGCAGGCGTACCTGCCGTATGCCTTCCAGGCCCACGTGGGCGCCGCGAAGGCCGGCGTCGAGAACCTCATGCGTAACCTCGCGCTCGAGTGGGCGCGTCACGGGATCCGCTCGAACAGCGTCGTCCCCGGGCCCATCGCCGGCACCGAGGGAATGCGTCGCCTCTCGGTTGGCGAGAACGCGGATGCCTTCAAGAGCATGGTGCCGCTCGGTCGCTTCGGCACGGTCGACGACATCGGGCGCATGGCCACCGTGCTGTGCTCGGAGTGGTCGTCGTTCGTCACTGGCGCGCAGGTGATCGTCGACGGCGGCTTCGGCCTGGCCGGCTCGGGAGTCTTCAACGCCGCGATCGCGGGCGCGGTGCGCGCCGCGGCGAAGCCCAAGGTCGAGTAGCTACCTCTTCGCGCGCCCGACCTCGTAGGCAAGCTCCTGCCCGCTCTTCGCGTGCCGCAGCAGCAGCGCGCCGCGAGCCATGTCGCCCTTGCCGTG
>JAYTLP010000160.1:0-11963 GCA_043729375.1 Myxococcales bacterium | reverse complement strand
AGCCGACCACGAGCGCGGTGTACAGCCCGCCCTCGAGGCCACTCATCGACCAGTAGGCGACGGGCGGTAGCAGCGCCACGAGGCACGCTGCGGAGCCATCGAGCGGATCGGCAAAGCCGCGCAGCGCGTGGCAGAGGCGCGCGGTCCCGAGCACGACGAGGACGCAGAGGACCGCACCGAAGACGTGCGCGAGGAGGAACGGATCGCCGCCGAGCCGGATACCGGCCGCGAGGAGCGCGACCCACAGGAAGTTGGTGTAGCCCTCGACGCGCTCGCTGCCCGGTGTGATGACCGCGCCGGCGCCGTGCGCGATGCTGCGGGCGTAGGAGAAGCTGATCGCGCCGTCGTCGACGAGGAAGCCGGCGAACCAGAGGCAGTGCGCCACGGCGAGCGCGATCGCGACCGTGAGCAGGATCTTGCGAGCGTTCACCACCAGCCTCCACGTGAGCCGAGATCGAGCTTCTGCATCGTCGAGCCCACCGGCGCCGTGATGATCACCTCGTTGGTACCGGGATGCACCACCGTCTTCGGGACCACCGCGCGATAGCTCGTGCCGACGCGCTGCGCGGGCACAACCGTGCCGTTCCAGCGCAGCTCGAACGGGCCGTCCGGAAAATTACCGACGACGGTGAGGTCCACGAGCTCCTGCGCGAACATCTCTGCAAAGAGGCGCACCGGGCCCGCCACGACGGGGGGCGACTTGTCGTCGGTCCACACGAGGCCCTCGGCGACGGAGTCGCGGTACTTCCGGTCGAGCTCGAGCGTATGGTTGAGAAGTGTGCGCCACTGGCTGTCGCGGTCGAGGAGGAACGCGCCTTCGACGAGCTCGAAGGCGGCCGGCTTCGCGTGGTGAATGGCGCTCCAGATCCACCCCGCGGGCTGACAGAACGGGTACCCGAGGTTGCGCGCGAGCCACACGAGCGGGCGCGGCGCGTGGAGCTCGTACTCGAGGAGCGCTGCGAAGGAGCGAGTCGCTCCGCCGGGAGAGCCCATCTTGCGGAGGCGCAGCAGCTCGACGCACAGGAAGTTGAGCAGCGTGGTGAATACCACGAACGCGAGGAGCACTTGCTGCCGCCTGCGTCGCTGCGCGAGGCGATCCCAGAGGTAGCCGACGCCGAGCCCGAGCAGCACGACGCAGTCGGAGAGCCGGCGCGCACCGTAGCCGAAGCCCCCGGTGACCATCCACGCGCACGACACGATGTAGAGGTCCGCCAGGAATGCGACGCCGCAGACCGCGCAGAGGCTGGCGAGCCCGGAGATGGTGCGACGACGCAGCGCATCGACCCCGAGCATGCCGAGCCCGAGGACCGCTGCGTACGCGAGCGGCGTCCACGGGAAGAGGCCCCCGCGGCTCGAGAACAGCGTCACGACGAAGAATGGATCGCGGAGGCGCAGCGGCTCGGCCTGCACCGGCTGCCAGGCGCCCGAGTAGTAGCGCCACACGAGGAGCTGCGGCGAGAACGCGAGCAACGCGAGTGCCACGAGCAGCAAGCCACCGAGCAACCAGCGCAGGCGGCGGGGCCCGCGCAGGACGTGCCACAGTGTCTCGAAGCCGATGGGCGCGAGCCACACCAGCTCCTGCGCGCGAACGCACATCCCGTAGCCGCCGAGCAGCCCGAGCCAGGCAAAGCGCTGCCAGTGCGACTGCCCACGCGTGCGGTCCCAGTACTCGAGCTCGACGGCCACGACGCAGAACGCGAGGCCGTGCTGGTAGAACGGGTGGTGCGCCGTGTACCAGAGCAGCGGCGTGGCCCACACGGTGACCGCTGCGCCGAGCTGCGCCGCATTGGTCGACAGGTAGCGCTGGAACAGCACGAGGAGCTGGCGCCAGCCGAGCAGCACGGCGAGCAGCGTGCCGAGGCCCGTGACCCAGACGTGGAGCGGCGTCGCGCCGACGTCGGGTCCGTTCTTCGTGACGTGCAGCGCGAGCAGCGCGGCCTCGGGCAGCGCGACGAGCAGGTAGAACGGCAGCCACACCAGCACCGGTCCGATCGGGCAGCGGTTGGGCATGTGGTGCCCCGGCCCGAGCTCACCGAAGAACCGCAGGAACTGTGGCGCAGCGAGCTTCATGTCGATGGTGCGGTAGTAGAAGATCGACTTGAGATAGAGGAACGCGAACCAGCCGTCGCCGGCCGCCTTGCCCTGGTACGCGCCCCACGTCACCGCGTAGTAAAGGACGAGCAGCGCCATCGCGCCGAGCGTGAACCGGTGCCCGAGGCTCAGCCACGAGACCATGCGGCCGAGCCGGCTCACGAGGCCACGCATCAGGGCTCTTCCGTCATCTCGTGGATGCGGTGGTACAGCGTCCAGTCGCCGCGCTTCTCCACCACCTCGACGGCTGGCTCGCGGTCGAAGTGCTCCGGGGCCTCGCGCACGAGATAGTAATCGAACTCGGGCGCAGCGCGGAACGTGAACGAGTCGGCCTGCGCGGGGGTCGGCGCGAGCAGCTTCTGCTTCGGACGGATGGGAATGCCCTGGTCGAAGATGCTCGGACCGTACCCACCATGCAGCGCCATCGGCCACGACCCGAAGTGCCAGTACACCGGACCGGCGGTCGCAGGGTCGCCACTCAGCTCGGCCGAGCCCTTGCCGCGCACCATGCCGCGATAGTCGACGAATGTGCTCGCGCCATCGGGGATGCGCTCACACAGGTGCATGAAAGCAATGTTTCGCCGGGAGAAGCCGCGATAGCGTTGCGACAGCGCGAGCGGCAGCACGACGCCGGCGAGCACGAAAGGCAAGAGCGCGAGGCGTTGCCTGCCCTTGAACGAGCCCTCGGGCAGGAGCAGCATAAGCGGTGCCATCATCGACGGGATGCGCGGCGCCACGAACCACCACGACATCGGCTTCGAGATCGAATACGGCAGCGACACGTACTCGAGGCCCATGAGCACGAGGAGCACCACGAGCACCGGCGAGCCCTTCGCGCCGCGCCACCACACCAGCGCGACGGTGGTGACGGCGAGCACGAGGAGGATCGCGCCGTCGAGTGGGCCGGGGAACAGCTCCATCACGCGGCGCGGCCACTCCCCCACCGACAGCGGAAAGCTCTTGAAGACGCCGTCGAAGCCGCCCTCGCCCTTCAGGTAGACACCCTCGGCGCGATCGTCCCAGATGGCGTAGAGGGCGAGCAGCACCGAAGGCGCCATGGCGAGCGCGGCGATGTAGACGGCAGAGAGACTGCGCCGCCACATCCACAAGAGGACGATCGCCCCGAGGCCGAACATCGCCCACGGCATGATGTGGAACACGTACGCGAGCAGGCACAGCACACCGAGCCGGAGCGCACGCTTCGTGGTCGGCCCTTGCAGGAGGCGGAGGAGCTGGGCGAGCGCGAAGAAGGAGATCGCCACGCTCATGAGGAACGACGAGAAGCCGTAGATCCAGTTCTGGTTGAACGCGAGCGGGAACGCACCGACTGCGAGCCACGGGCTGCGACCGAACGCGCGAGCGACGGAGAGGATCGACAGCGGGAAGAGCACCAGGTAGACGGACAGGAACAGCTTGTTGGCGAGCTCGATCGGCATCACGTACATGAGAGCGTCGATGGTCGCGTAGAAGGCGACGTAAGGGACCGGTCGGATGCGCAGGCTGTAGAACTCGGCGATGCGGTACGCCGGGTCGTGGAAGCTGTGCCACCCGCGTGCGAGTGCGAGGTGGCTCGGCGTATCCAGCATGGGCAGCAGCCGCTGCCCCCACACAGGGACGAGCGCGAAGATCGTCAGCGCGAACCAGACGACGGCGAGGCCGCCTTCCCAGCCCACGAGCTTCCGCAGCTTGGACGCAGACCATTGCATTTCAGGGCATGCGCCTTACCACGTCGGTCGTCGGTGTGGCTAGCGGTAGGCGACGAGGTTCGCGAACCAGCAATCGTCGTTGTCGATCATCTTGCCGAGGCGGACCTTGCCGTCGCGCTCGCTCCACACCTCGAAGTCCAGGAAGCCGGCCTCGAGCGCCACGTCGCGCACCTCCGGAAGCGTCCACAGGCGCCAGTCGTACGAGAATGCCTTCTTCATGCTGCGACCCGCGCCGAGCTCGAAGTGGATGTGGGCGAGCATGTTGCGGTTGGTCGCGTTCACGTGCGCGTGCTCCCAGACGTACGTGAACGCGGGGACCTTCTCGCCATCCATGGTGGTGCTCGCAGGCTTGCGCGTCTTCTCCACGAGAGCCTTCTCTGCATCCGTGCCACCGAAGCTGTTGAGCAGCAGCATGCCGCCCGCGCGCAGGCTCGCGCGCGAGGCTTCGAAGTACGCCAGCAAATCCTTGCGCTCGCGGAAGATCCACCACGAGAAGTTGAGGCCGCACGCGATGTCGACGAGCGGCTTTCGTGCCACGCGCACGTCTCCTTGCACGAGCGTGAGGCGCTCCTTGGTCTCGGGGACGAAGGGCAGCCGACGCTTGCGCGCCCACGCGAGCGGCGCCGGATCGAAGTCGACGCCGATGGCGCGGTTTTCGGCGTGCCGCAGCGTCCACGCCGTCGCGAGCGCCGCCGTGGCGCAGAAGTCCTCCCGCAGGAGCCTGGCCTCGTGCCCGTTCCGCTTGCGGTAGAGCTTCGCCATGTTGTCGAGGTCCCAGTCGGGATCCTGCACGGCGGCTTCGTAGAGCGCGTACTTGTCGGGGCGTTTCACGGGAGCCGGCATGGACCTCCCTCTATCATGCGGCCGGCGCGATGCGCAGCGAAGGCCCCTCCCCTTGCGAATCAATCGCGGTACGCTCTCGTGCACGGTGCCTGCCTCGTCCCCCGTGATCGAGCTCGTCGGCGCCACGAAGCGCTACGGCCATGCCATCGCGCTCGGCCCCACCGACCTGCAGGTCGAGCGGGGCAAGACGACGGTGCTCATCGGGGGCAGCGGCTGCGGCAAGTCCACGCTGCTGCGCCTCATCGTCGGGCTGCTCGAGCCCGACGCCGGTGAGGTGCGCTTCGAGGGCGTGCCCGTGACTGCCGGCTCGATCACCGCGCTGCGCCGACGCATGGGCTACGTCATCCAGGACGGGGGCCTGTTCCCGCACCTCACCGCGCGCGACAACGTGGCGCTCATGGCGCGCTACCTCGGCTGGACCGAGGCGCGGATCGACGCGCGCATGACCGTGCTCGGCTCGCTCGCGCGGCTCGACGTGGACGCGCTCTCCCGCTCCCCACGCGCGCTGTCGGGAGGCCAGCGGCAGCGCGTGAGCCTCATGCGGGCGCTGATGCTCGATCCGGATGTGCTGCTCCTCGACGAGCCGCTCGGTGCGCTCGACCCCGTCATCCGCTCGGAGCTGCAGGACGACCTGCGGACCGTCGTGCGCGAGCTCGGCAAGACGTGCGTGCTCGTGACCCACGATCTCGGCGAGGCCGCGTATCTCGGCGACGTGCTCGTGCTGATGCGAGACGGCCGGATCCTGCAGCGCGGCACCGTGGACGAGCTGATCCACGCACCGGCGGATCCGTTCGTCACACGCTTCGTGCGGGCACAGCGGACGCTCTCCACGTGAAGCGCGTCGTCGTTGCTCTCCTCCTGCTGCTGTCGGCCTGCGGGCCACCGCACGTCACGGTCGGCTCGAAGAAGTTCACGGAGTCCGTCGTCCTCGGCGAGGTGATGACGCAGCTGCTCCGCAGCGCCGACCTCCGCGCCGAGCACCAGCGCGAGCTGGGTGGCACGCGCATCCTGTGGGACTCGCTCGTCGGTGGGCAGATCGATGCTTACGCCGAGTACACCGGCACGCTGCGCGCCGAGCTCTTCCCCGGAAACACGCGGCCGCTTCCCGAGCTGCTCGCCGAGCGTGGCATCGTGATGAGCGCCCCCCTCGGCTTCTCCGACAGCTACGCGCTCGGCATGCGCGAGGGCGTCGCCGCGAAGCTCGGTATCCGCAAGGTGTCCGACCTTCTCTCGCAACCGCAGCTGGTCCTGGGGCTCTCGCACGAGTTCCTCGACCGGGCTGACGGCTGGCGTGGCATGCGCGATCGCTACGAGCTCTCGAACGCAACGCAAGGGCTCGATCACGACGTCGCGTACCGAGCGCTCGACACCGACGCCGTCTCGGTCATCGACCTTTACTCGACCGACGCGGAGATCGCGCGCCGTGGTCTGCGCGTGCTGGTCGACGACAGGAGCTACTTCCCCGCGTACGAAGCCGTGGTGCTCATGCGGCAGTCGCTGAACCCGGAGGCCGTCGCCGCGCTCGCCAGGCTGGCCGGCACCATCCACGCCGCCGACATGATCGCGATGAATGCCGCGGTCACCATCGACCACCGCACCGACCGCGCCGTGGCTGCCGACTTCCTCGGGCGGCGGTTCTCGATCGCGCCACGCGGCCGCGACCCCACGCTCCTCGAGCGCGTCGCGCGTAGAACCGGTGAGCACCTCTACCTGGTGATCGTCTCGCTACTCGCTGCCATCGTCGTGGCGTTGCCGCTCGGCGTGGTTTGCGCCAAGCGCCGCCGCATCGGCCAGGTCGTGCTCGGCGCCGTCGGCATCCTGCAGACGGTGCCATCGCTCGCCCTCATCGTGCTCATGATCCCGCTGCTGGGCATCGGCCGGCTGCCGGCGCTCGCTGCGATGTTCCTCTACAGCTTGCTACCGATCGTCCGCAACACAGCCACGGGCCTCCTCGACATCGCACCATCGCTGCGCGAGTCCGCCGCGGCGCTCGGGTTGCCACCCTGGGCGCGGCTGCGACTCGTCGAGCTGCCGATTGCCGCACGGTCGATCCTAGGCGGCATCAAGACCTCGGCGGTCCTCAACGTCGGGACCGCGACCCTCGGCGCCCTCATCGGCGCGGGTGGCTACGGACAGCCCATTCTCGCCGGCATCCGCCTCGACGATCGCAGTCAGATCCTCGAAGGCGCCATACCCGCCGCGCTGCTCGCGCTCTTCGTGCAGTGGCTGTTCGAGCTGGTCGAGCGCTTCGTCGTGGCGAGCGATCGCGGTTGACGCGAGGCGCTCACAGCGCGAGGTAAATGGCCTCGTGCAGGCCAGCGAGCGTGTTCGCATTGCCGATGAGCGTCTCGAGGTCCGTCGGGGTCACCGTCGGGGTGCCCTGCAGCGCTCGGCGATGCGCGCGCCCGGTCAGGGCGCCGAGGTGCGTGGCGAGCCCGAAGAGGTCCCGGCCGCGCACCTGCGTCCAGTCGAGTCGATCTTCCTGCGGCGCGAGACGACGTCCCAGGCATGCGCGTCCGTCCACCGTCGTCTCGCCGAGCATGCGCGGCGGCTGACCGAGCAGCGCCTGCGCGGCGGTGCGCACCCGCAAAACCGGAGAGAGCGACGGCCCCCGGAAGATTGCATTCGCCGAGGGCTCGCCCTGCGCCTTCAGATCGAACACGAACGCACCGTCGGGCCCGCCCTTGCCGCGCGTGAGGACCGCGATGCGCAGCGTGCCGAGGCTCCCCGTGCCCGCGACGCGGAACGCGCAGTCGAGCACCTCGAGGGCGGACTCCGACGGACGCTCGTCGTCCGGCAGGCTCCGCGCGTAATCGGCAAAGGCGGGCACGACCGCGCTGGCGAGGGCGGGGGGCAGATCGCGGTAACGCGCCCCCCGCACGAAGCGGCGGTGCTTGCCGACGAGCTCGGTGCGCCCGTCGAGCATCGCGCGGCGGTCGCGGCGGCTCACGATGTCGAGCAGTGTGGTCACGCACTGTGGCGGCGCGAGCGGCTGGTCCGCCGAGATCGCCCGTGCCCAGGCCGCGAGGAGCTCTCGCCCGAGCGCCGCGCGGTGCTTGCCGTCGAGGCCGAGGTCGCGCGTGCCGAGCAGGAGGCTGGTGCACAGCCGGAGGACGTCGAGGTGCACCGGGCCGACCGTCGCGTCGTCGAAGTCGTTGATGTCGAACACGACGCGTCCGGCGTCGGTGTCGTCGGTGACCGTGAGCGCCGACGGTCGGTACGCACCGAAGTTCTCGACGTGAAGATCCCCGACCATCCAGCCGGTCAGACCGGGACCCGCAGCGAGCTCCGGCCAGCTGGCGCACAGCTCGTAGAACAGCGGTGCCGCGCCGCGCAGCAGCGCCAGCGGAGACGGCGCCATGCGCTCCGCCTTGTGCGCGAGCAGCGACGCATCGCCGATGAGCGCGCTATCGAGCTCGCGCTGCCGGGCCGCCCACACCGGCGCGGAGAAACCCGTCACGCTCCGAGCCCGAAGAAGTCGCGGATGCGATCGAGCAGGTCCTTCTCGCTGGGCACCGGCGCGCCGAGCTTGGCGCGCTCCTGCTCCCTTGCGAGCGAGCGCTCCCGTTCGGAGAGCAACTTGCCGATCTGCGTCGCGAGCGCCGGGTTGTCCTTGAGCACGCCCTCGAAGAGCGCGCGGTCGAGAACGTAGCAGTCGGTGTCCTCTGCAGCCACGACGGTGGCGCGCCGGGGTGCGCCGGTGAGGAGGCTCATCTCGCCGAAGAAATCTCCGACGTGCAGCTGCGTCAGCTCGT
Organism: Myxococcales bacterium; assembly: GCA_043729375.1. Taxonomy (GTDB): domain Bacteria; phylum Myxococcota_A; class Polyangia; order Palsa-1104; family Palsa-1104; genus JBDTCO01. The sequence continues at coordinate 3,568 of JAYTLP010000160.1, read as the reverse complement.
GCACCGCACCACCGACGTCGAAGCGCACCGAGACGGTGCCCTTCACGAGGACGAAGAGCGAGTCGCCCGCGTGCCCCTGGCGGATGATGGCTTCGCCACGGCAGAACCGGTGGAAGCGCAGCCCCGTCGCCAGCTGCTGCCGCTCGCCATCGTCGAGCGGCGCCAGGAACGCGATACGCGACAGCGTGTGAAGCCGCTTGTCGAGGTCGCGCGCCCGCTGCTCTGACCCCTCGGGCACCTGGATCATGTGAACCGTACGACCCGGCAGCGTCATCTCGAGCTCCGCGCGCTGCAGCGCATACCAGATGCGCTTCTTCACCTCGGAGTCCGTCCCGTCGTCCGGGAGAATGTCGACGAGGCGGTAGCGCACCGCATACTTCGTGCCCATGTCGTCGAAGTCCCAGACGATGCAGTCGGGGGGCGTCAGCTCGGAGACGTTGGGGGTGCCGACGAGCGCGGCCAGCACGGCATCGACCACGCGGTTCGGGGGGTGCCGCAGCGCCGCGTGGAAGTAGACCCACTGCCGGTGCTGCAGGCTGCCGTGCTGGAACCGCACGACCTGCGCGCGGTTCACGAGCGTGTTGGGGAAGATCACCTGATCTCCGTTGCGAGTCTCGATGAGGGTCGAGCGCCAGCGGATCTCGCGCACCTTGCCGGTGACCTTGTCGTCGACACGCACCCAGTCGCCGATATTGAAGGCCGAGTCGAGCTGCATCGCGATACCGGAGATGATGTTGCCGAGCGTGTCCTGGAGCGCGAGCCCGATGACGACGGTGATTACGGCAGACGTGGTGACGAGGTGCAGCACGTTGACGCCCGAGCGAGAGAGCAGCGCGACGAACAGAACGCTGCACGCGAACGCCGTCGTGACGTCGCGGAGGATGCGCGGCACGCTCGAGCGCCGGCCGACCACGTCGAAGACGAAGAGCGACAGCACGCTGACGACGGCGAACGAGAGGGCCACCACGCCGGCGAGCGCGACCCACCGGTACGCCACGTCCGCGAGGCCGAGATACAGCAGCTCCGCCCGCGCGAAGATCGTGACGACGTAGATGGCGGCGAGGACCGATGCGGTCCCCAGGTTGGGGCGGGAACTCGCCGGCAGGATGGCTCGCCCCGCAAGGAGCAGGGCAACGACAATCGCCGCTGTGAAGGCCGCAGCCGGGTGCGTCGACAGCTCCCCCTGCGCGTTGCTCCAGAATGCGCCGGGCTGCCAGGCGGGGGGTGCGCAGAGGAGGAGATCCGTCGAGGGTGCCGACATCGCGAGCTGCGAGCGTACCTGAATTCCGTCCGCTCGACGCCCGCTTGGCGGTCCTGCCGTTGCCGCTTGCCGCGCCCCGGCCTTTTGGATACGTTCAGCCCGTCGGGATCCTTACAGATCTCGTACCCGCCATGCGCTCCATCACCGTCGACATCGCAGGCCAGTCTCACACGATCCGCTCCGACGCGGAGGCCGGCTACGTGCGGGCGCTGGCGAGCGTCGTCGATGGGCGCATCCGCGACATCACGAAGGCGACGCAGCGCAGCTTGAAGGGCGTCTCTCGCGAAGCTGCCGCGATGCTCGTCGCGCTCCAGCTCGCTGACGAGCTCGAGCGCGAGAAGCGTCGTCGCACCGCGCTTCGTCGTCGCATCCGCACGGAGACCGACCGTCTCCGTGCGCTCCTCGGTGGCCGCGCAGCATGAGCCACCTCCCCACCATCCGCGCCGATGCGGGTGTTCACGATAGCCCGACGTCACGCAACGCCTTGGCCACGCCCCGGTGACGACGAGTCCGTGAACATCCGTTCGGTTGCCCTCAAGGAGGGCTGTGACCGAGCGATCTTCCCACGCCGCCTCCCTCGCGGCAGAAAAGCAGGAGCTCCGACGCAGGCTGCGCGCCGCGCGCGAGGCCCTGCCACGCGAGACGGTGGAAGCACGGTCCAGCGACGCGGCGGCTCGCCTGCTCGCGCTCGACCTGCGCGGCGTCAGGACCATCGCGCTGTACGCCGGTCGGCGCGGCGAGCTCGATCCAAGCGTCGCGGCACCCGCGCTGCGCGCGCGCGGTCTCCACACGGTCTACCCGCGCGTCACGGGCGAGAAGACGCTCTCCTTCCACGTGGCCGACGAGACAGCACTCGCGGCCGCGCCCTTCGATCTGCTCGAGCCGGCTGCCAGCGCCGCACCTTCGCCCTCAATCGATGCGTTCGTGGTTCCCGGCGTCGCCTACACCGAGGCCGGTGAGCGTCTCGGACAGGGCGCGGGATACTACGATGCCACGCTGTCCGCGAGCCCTTCTGCGCTGCGCATCGGCTATGCACACGACGAGCAGCTCGTCCCTTCTTTGCCCACCGACGCCCACGACCAGCGTGTCGATATCGTCGTCACTCCCACGCGTCACATTCCCTGCGCGCCGCGACCCGGCGTGCTGTCCGGAGCTCAACCATGACCGTCACCATCACCGGGGTCCTCCTCGTGATCGGCGCCGCGATCCTCGGTGTCGTACTCGATCGGATCTTTGCCCGCGGTACCCAGGCCGCCGTCCCCGAAGCCGAGCGTCAGCGCCTCGTCGAAGCCGCGAAAGAAGAAGCGGACGCGATGAAGCGCAAGGCGAGCCTCGAGGCCGAGGAGCTCAAGCTGAAGGCAGCGACCGACTCCAAGGAGCTCGAGCGCACGCGTCGCTCCGAGCTCGCGAAGAGCGAGGAGAACCTGCGAAAGCGCGAGGAAGAGCAAGCGCGGCGCAAGGGCTCGCTGGAGAGCAAGGAGTCGGAGCTCGACAAGAAGGAGAAGACCATCGCGGGCCGGGAGGCCTCGGCCGAGGCGTCCGTGAAGAAGGCGGACGACCTCCTGAAGGACGCGAAGGCGCAGCTCGAGAAGATCTCGGGGCTCTCCGCGGAGCAGGCCAAGTCCGAGCTGCAGGCGCAGGTGATCGACGAGGCGCGGGCGTCGGCGGCCGTCGAGGTGAAGAGCATCGAGCAGCAAGCGAAGGAGCGCGCGGAGGAGGTCGGCAAGCGCATCCTCGGCACCGCGATCCAGCGCTACGCGTCCGAGTACGTCGCCGAGCGGACGGTATCCGTCGTGCAGCTCCCGTCGGACGACCTGAAGGGCCGCATCATCGGCCGCGAGGGTCGCAATATCCGCGCGCTCGAGGCGGCCACCGGCATCGACCTCATCATCGACGACACGCCCGAGGCCGTCATCATCTCGTGCTTCAACCCCGTGCGCCGCGAGATCGCGCGGATCGCGCTGTCGCGCCTCATTGCCGACGGCCGCATCCACCCCACGCGCATCGAGGAGATCGTCGAGAAGGCCGAGCACGAGATCGACGCCCAGTGCAAGGAGTCGGGTGAACAGGCCGTCTTCGATCTCGGGCTCCACAAGGTGCACCCCGAGCTCGTCCTTGCGCTGGGCCGCCTCAAGTTCCGGGCGTCGTTCGCACAGAACCTCCTGCAGCACTCCGTCGAAGTGGGGCACCTCGCGGGTCTCATGGCCGCCGAGCTCGGCCTCAACGTGAAGCTCGCGCGCCGCGCCGGCCTCCTCCACGACATCGGTCGCAGCGTCGATCAGGAGATGGAAGGGTCGCACTCCGCCG
>JAYTLP010000159.1:0-13019 GCA_043729375.1 Myxococcales bacterium | reverse complement strand
TGCACCGCCGAGCCGGTCTTGCGCGTCACCGGTCCCGCGCGAGCCCGGTCGAGGGCACGCACCCAGATCGTGCACTCGCAGCGGACCTCGCCCTCCACGACGTGCTCGCGCGAGGCAGGAGCGAGCGCGAGATGCAGCACGGGCTCCGCGAACGTCGGCAACACAGGCGCGAGCGCGGCAAACGTCCTGCGCATCGTCGCGAGCTGTGCAGGAGAATCTGCAACACGATCGGTGTGCTGCAGCGGATCCGAAGAGAGCTCGTACAGCTCCTCGGGGACGTTGACCGCGACGTTACCGCGACGGAGCCGGCCATCGTGCCGTTCGAGGTACAGCCAGCCGCGATCCCGCAGCGCGCGGATGTCCTGGCCCTCGGTGAAGGTGGGTCGCTCCGGGACGAGCCAGCTCCCGGTCGTGCGCCCGAGCGCGTCCGCCAGCGACTGGCCCTGCGTCGGCGACGTGCTCGCGAGCGCGGGCAGCCCGACGAGCGCCGCGAGCGTGGGCGCGACATCGACGACCGAGGTCTGCGTCTCGACGACCCGTGGCACGACGTGCCCGGGCCACACGATGACGAGCGGGACGCGCAGGAGCTCGTCGTAGGCGGACCAGCCGTGGTGGTGCAGCGTCGGCTGGCCGAGCGCCTCGACGTAGTGTGAATGGGCTGGGTCGAACGCCTCACCATGATCTCCGACCACGACGACAATGGTGTCGGCGCTGTGACCGGAGCGATCGAGCGCGTCGAAGAGCTCGCCGAGCGCATCGTCCACGTATGCTGCCTCGCCGAGGTAGCGCCGCGCGTCGGGGTCGCGCACGGCGTCGACGCCGGGTAACGACAGCCGTTCGACGTGCGCCAGCGCGGCCGCAGGTGGGACATACGGCCAGTGTGGCGTATCGTAGTGGAGGTAGAGGAGCTGCGGCGCGTCGTGCGGGACGGAGAGCGCGCGGATCGCCTCGGCGGTGATGGCAGGCGTGTCGAGCACCGCATGGCGCACATCGGTGACGCTGTCGAGACCGAGGTCGAGACCGATGCGCGGGAAGCCGAGCAGGAAGAAGTTGTTCCCGATGGCCCGCGTCTCGTACCCCAGCTCGGCGAGCCGCCGGGGCAGGAGCGGGGGACGCAGTGCACGGAAGCGCCGGCGCTCGCGCTCCGCCGGGATCATATCCTCCGCGCCGTGGCCGAGCCGCGTCGGCAAGTCGCCGCCGAACAGCGCCAGCAGCGAGGGCCTCGTCCACGTCGCCGCTGTGATGGCCGTCGTGAACTGGGCGCCCCGGCCCGCGAAGGTGCGGAGGCGCGGCATCGCAACGAGCGCATCCTGTCGCAAGGTGTCGACCAGCACGAACAGCACGTTCGGCCGCGGAGTGGCACGCTGGACTTTCCGCACCACCGGTGCGCCGACGAACACAGGTCCCGTGCCGACCTGCCGCAGCGTCAGCTCCATGGACTGCGTGTGGGCCGGAATCTCGAACGTCATCGACTGCCACCGGTGCGCGGGCGCGGAAAACTGCGCCGGCGTGCCGCCGACCTCGACCGTGAGTGCGGCGTCGTCGAGCCCCGCGAGCTCGGCCGTCAGGCGTGCGGCGCCCGACGACGGCAACGAGAAGTGCATCGCCACGCCGACGGGCAAGAACAGGGCCTCCCGAGCCTCGTAGACGCCCTCCGCGCTGTTCCACGTGAGGTCGATCTGCGGCGCCCTGGCCGCAGGTCCGGGTGTGCGACCGAGCAGCCGGTCGAGATCCGGCTCGGCAAACGCGACCTGCATAGCGCGCGGCCACGCGCCATTGGTGCCGGGTGGCAGCGGCGATGGTGAGACGAGAGGATGCGAAAGCGCGCGGAGCCCCGCAGCGAGATCGCCCTCGATACGAGCGCTGGCCACCTCGTCGACGAGCCGGTACACGGCGTGCTCGCCGTCGGACGCAGCGACCGTCGGCGCGCGCGCGTGGCAGGCACACAGCAGCAGCGCGAGGACGAGGCGCTTCACCGCGGCACCACGAAGTCTCCGCGACGCGTCATCGTCGGGTCGTCGAGCATCCACGCGTAGAGGAAGTCGCGCATCACGGCAAAGCGCTCGGGATCTCGCTGCGCGAGGTCGTGTCGCTCCTCCGGGTCGTGCTTGCTGTCGAACAGCGACCACAGCACACCGGCGCGCGTGGGTCGGTAGACCAGCTTGTAGCTGCCGAGACGCAGCGACCGATGCTTGGCGGCCACGACGACGGGCTCCACCTCGGGACGCATGAAGATGTCGCCATCGGGGGCGAGATCGGTTGCGCCGGTGATCGCGGGGTATGGCAGGCGTTCCGACCCGGAGAAGCCGGGACCGCTCGGCGTGAACCAGTACTCGGTCTCCGAGAATGCGGGCAGCGCGAGGTCCGCCTTCTCGCCGCGGAGCAAGGGGCCGAGGTCGGTGCCGTCGAAGCGCGGCGCCGGGACGCCGCAGATCGTGGCCAGCGTCGGGGCGATGTCGATGTCGCGAGTGACGGAGTCGACGTCGTGTGGCATCGCGTGGCGCGGGTCGTACACGAGCAGCGGCACGTGGTCGCCGTGCTCGCCGACGAAGTGATCACCGTGGCCCATCCCGGCGCGCAGATCGTCCCACAGGTTCTCGCCGTGGTCGGCCAGCAGCACGACGATGGTGTTGTCCGCGAGCTCGCGGCGCTCGAGCTCGTGAAAGAGCCGGCGAAGCGCATCGTCCACCGCCGCGATCGAGCCGTCGTACAGCGCCTGGATCTGCCGCACGTCCGCCGGTCCGATCTGCGCGGGCGACAGGGGTGGCTTGTCGTAGAAGAAGGCGCCGTCGTACGCGGGGTCGGTGTAGCGCTTGTAGTAGGGCCACGGCGACGAGTAAGGAAAGTGCGCAGTCGAGAAGAAGACCGTGAGGAAGAACGGAGCGTCTGCATCGAGGCCATCCAGCACGCGCACGGTGCGGTCGACGAGGAGCTGTGGATCGGCGCGCTCCGACATCGCGCGCACGAACGGGAACAGCACCTCGCCGACGCCTGCGGCGTATGGCAACGCGTTGAGATGAATCTGAAGGCCTCGCTCCGCGACGATGGTGCGCATGTCGAAGCGCGGGACGTCGACGATGCCGAAGCCGATCGGCGTGCGCGAGAATATCTCGCCGGCGTAGTCGGAGACGACGGCGGTCTGGTAGCCGCCTGCGGCGAGGGCCCGCGGCAGGCTCGTGCCGATGGCGGCGCGCTCCGCCTCGGAGGGGAACATGTGCCGGATGCCATGGCTGTACGGGTAGCGTCCCGTCAGCAGCGTGACGAAGGACGGGAACGTGCGCGCGACCGTCACATGCGCCTCGCGGAAGCGCACGCTCCTCGCGGCCAGCAAATCCAGCATCGGGAAGCGTCCACCGCCCGAGAAGACCCGGTCGGCGCGCAGGCTGTCCACCGCGACCAGCAGCACGTTGGGGCGGCTCGTGTGCGGACCCCGGTGCACGTGGCGAGCGACGAGGACGCCGGCTGCGAGCGACACCGCGGCGATGGCGAGGGTGGGGCGCGGCAGCGGGCGCAATCGCAGAGCGGCGAGCGCGCGTCGGACGGGCAGCGCGCCGAGGAGCAGCACCACGCCGAGAACGATGTACAGGCCCGGGCGCGTGTGGCGAGTGAGCGCGACCATGACGGCGCGTCGTGCGCCGCCGTGCTCGTAGAGGGCTTCCGAGTAGAGTTGCGGGTACTTCACGAGGTGGCGCGCGAAGAAGAGCGCATGAACGACGAGCGCGGTGCCAGCACCCACGGAGAGGAGGCCGCGCCCCGCCGGTCTCTTCTCCTGCGTCCGGTGGAACAGGGCGCCGCGCAGCGCCAGGGTCACCCCGCCCGCGAGGCCGAAGGCGGCACCGAAGAGGAGCATCACGACGAGCAGCCGGAGCTGTCCTGCACCGATGTCGGCGCCGTACTCGTGGAGCACGCGGGAGACTGCGCGATCGTCCGAGTAGCCCATGAAGTCGAGGCGCAGCTCCAGAAAATCCGCCACGAAGAGGAGGCCGAGCATGACCGCCCCACCCAGGGAGCACAGCGCGAGCGCGCGCCCGCCCAGCACCCGCCTCTGGCTCGTCTCCTCCCCGCTGCGCTCGGCGCTCACGACGGGCCAAAGTGTATCCGTCGCCGAAAAAAACTGTGATAGCGTCGAACGTCCGGTGCCTTACGGCCGATGATCGTAGCGCTATCTGCGGAGGCTCCGTGGCGGACAAGAACACCCCGAAGAACAAGACACCGGGCGGGAAGCCCGTCTCGCCCCCCGAGTCGAACAAGTTCTTCGACGGCGAGGATCCGCTCGATCTCTCGGAGCTCGACGGCATCCTCGACGATGGTGCTGACGCCGAGTTTCCCGCGTCGGACACGGGTCTCGGCTTTCTGCCCGAGCCACCGCCGCTCCCTCCGACCGACGAGATGACTGCGTCGACACCGCTGGTGGCGATGCGTCCCGAGGACGAGCTCGACGATGGTGTGGAGCTCGAAGGCGCGCGAGACGTGTTCGACGTCGTCACGTCGGAAGGCAGTCCGCGCGGCGTCCGCAAGGACGAAGTCATCGACTCGGCGTCGTGGGAAGTCCCCGCAGCGGACGACGCGCTCCTCGCCGAGATCGCGAGCCTCACGGACGCGCCGCCGGAGAAGACGCACGACGCGGGCGCGATGGTCCTCGAGACCGACCGACGGCTGGCCGACGAGCAGGCGCTCCGCGACGCAGAAGACGCGCGCTTCGCGGAGAGCCAGCGCCTCGAGGAGTCGAAGGAGATGGAGCTCATCGTCGATCCCATCGCCGAGCCGTCCATGCCGGACGAGGTGCTGACGGTGGCGCCGCCCGCCCGTCCTGTCGCACTGCCGCAGTCACTGGTCGTCGAGGAGGCCGAGGTCTCCGTCGAGTTCCGGCGCGAGTCGCAGCGCGTCGCCCGCGCGCGCGACTGGAAGAAGCTCTCCGAGCTCACCACGTCCGCGCTGGACGAGCCGTGGGCGTCCACGCGCGAGATCCGCGCCACGTTGCTCGCCGATCTCGGGCGCATCCAGCGCGATCGTCTGAACGACGATGTCGCCGCCGAGAAGAGCTTCACCGCGCTCGTGCACCTCGAGCCCGCGCACGTCGACGGCTTCGAGTTCGTCGCGCAGGCTTACGAGAACCGCAGCGAGTGGCGCAAGCTGTACGACCTGCTCCTTGCTGCCGTCGAAGCCACATGGGATCCCGGCGAGCGCCTGAGCTGGACGCGGCGGGCCGTCAACATCGCCGAGGGACGCCTCCTCTCGGCGGAGCTGAGCATCGAGGCGTGGGAGCGCCTCGCCAGGCTCGGGGACGCCGTCGAGGAGACCACGAGCGCTCTGTCCGATGCGTATCGTGCCGCGGGTCGCTGGGATCGCCTCACGGACTTCCTCGTGCGTGGTGCCGAGCTGGTGGGCGGTGCGGCGCGCAGGCTGCAGCTCCGCGAGGCTGCCGAGGCGAGCCTGTCGGGACTGCGCGATGCGGAGCGCGCGTCGCACATCCTCGACGTGCTGCTCGCCGAGCGTGCCGAGGATCCGATCTCGCTGCTCGTGCGCGCTCGCGTCGAGGCGCGGCGCAAGAGCTGGGACGCGCTGTTCGCACTCGGCACGCGCGCGACGCTGAAACAGACCAACGGCACGCCCGACCTCACCACCACGAACGACCTGCGTCGCATCGCCGCCGACGCGCTCGCGGCAGGGGGCGAGCACGAGCGCGCGGCCACCATCTACGACCTGATTTTGAGCGAGCGTCCAGGCGATCTCGACGCAGTCCTTGCCAAGGAGCGCTACCTCACGCAGAGCGGCCGCATCGCGGAGCTCGTCGACTTCCTCGCCGCACGCGCCACGCAAGCCGACGGCGACGAGAAGGGCACGCTGCTCGCGCGGGCTGCGGAGATTGCCGAGCGCGACCTCGGCAAGCCAGCACGCGCCGTCGAGCTGTGGGAGGCGCGCGCGCGCCTGCCGGAGGGTCGTGTCGATGCGCTGCGCGCGCTCGAGGCGCTCCACGAGACACTCGGCGACGATCAGGGTCTGCGTCGTGACCTCGAGGAGCAGCTCGAGCTGTCTCCATCCACCGCGCAGCGCATCGAGCTCCTGCGGCGGCTCGGGCGTCACGCGGCGCACCGCCTCGAGGACGACGCGCTCGCAGAGCGTTGCTGGACCGAGATCCTTCGCACGGTCCCCGACGATCGAGACGTGCGCGAGGAGCTGATCGCGCTGTATCGCCGTCGCGGTGACTTCGCCGCACTCGATCGCACCCTCGATTCGCAGGGCTGGCGTCCCGCTCAGGACGAGCAGATGCGCTCGCTGTGGCGCGCCGCCGCGCAGAACGTCGAAGACAACCTCTCCGGCACGGGTCGCGGTGGCGCGGCCTGGCGTCGCGTGCTCGATCTCGAGCCCGGGGATGCGGGTGCCCTGTCGGCTGTCGTACGGCACGAGCGCTCGGCCGCTGGCGTTGCCGGTGGTGATGGACGCGCGCTCATCTCGGCGCTCGAGGCCGAGCTCGCTCACCTCGGCTCGGGGTCACCCGGGCGCGTGGCCATCGGGCTCGAGATCGCATCGCGCTGGGAGCAGCTCGACGACAAGGGTGCAGCGTCGGCCGCATACGAGCGCGTGCTGTGGTGGTCGCCCGGTGACAAGACGGCCATCGACCGTCTACTCGCGCTGCGCGCTCACAACGGTGGCAACCCCGGGGCGACCCTGCTCGATCGGGCCGTCGCGGAGCTGTCGGTCGATTCACCGGACCGTCTCGCGCTGGTCCGGCGTCAGGTCGAGCTCGTCTCGAAGGACGACGCGCTGGGTCGCTTCTACGCGTGGCGCAGGCTCTATCGCCTTGCGGGCCCGGAGGCCGAGCTCGTGAAGCAGATGACCGCAACCGCGACCGCAGCGGGTGCGTTCCGCGAGCTGGAGGCGGTGCTCATCGATCTCGCGGCGCGCTCGGACGGCGACATGCGCCGTCGCTACCACGCCAACCTCGCCGATCTCTACAAGCACCTCGGCGACCCGCTGCGTGCGCTGCTCGCACTCACGGCGGCACGTCACGACCCCGTTGTCAGCCTCGCCGAGCTCGAGCCCGCTCTCGCGCTGTGCGAGACCACGAGCCGCTTCGAGGACGCCTATGCGCTGCTCGGCGTGGCCACACGTAACGACGTTCCCCCGGCCACGCGCACCGAGGCCATGCAGCGACGCGTAGCGCTCGCCGAGGAGCGGCTCGCCGATCCGGAGCGCGCGTTTCACGAGTGCGCGCGCCTGCTCGAGGCCGACCCGCAGGACCACCGCGCGTTGCAGACGGCCAAGCGCCTCGCGGGGGAGAAGAAGCTCGGGCGGGCCCTCGATGCACTCTATGGTGAGCTCGGAGATCGCGCGGAGTCCGCCGCAGCGCGCGCCGCCATCACCCGCGAGCGTTACGAGCTCCGTGCGGGTGAGCTCGGTGACGCTGCCGGTGCGCTCGACCAGCTCTGGCTGCTCTACCACCTCGTACCCGCCCAGGAGACCGAGGCGCTCCTCCTCGAGCAGGGTGGCGCCCAGCGCGCGTGGGATCGCGTGCTGTCGGTCATCGAGGCGCGTGCGCGCGCCGGCATCTCGGGCGACGGGCTCGCGTCGCTCTCGCGCATCGCGAAGCTGCACGAGACGGAGCGCAACGACCCGGAGCGCGCTCTCGAGCTCGCCGCGGCCGCGCTCACGTCGCCGCAGTCGGGGGAGGACGCTTCCTCCCTCGAGGGCACCATCGAGCGCCTCGCTTCGACCACGTCTCGCTGGGGCTGGCTCGTCGACGCGTTCCGTGCGGCAGCTGCACGCTCGTCGGATCCGGGTCGCGCGCTTTCGCTCTATCGCAAGGTCGCAGGCACGTACGCCGACAAGCTGTCGGCGCCCGAGCTGGCGCTGGACGTGCACCGTCGCATCCTGCAGCTCGACGGCAACGACCTCGGTTCGCTCGAGATTGCCATCGCGCACCTCCGCTCGAGCGAGCTGTGGCGCGAGCTGCGCGACGCGCTCACGCACTGGGTCGATGTCGCGTCGGCAAGCGACCCCGATCGCTCGTTGCTGATCCAGCGGCTCCTCACCATTGCGGCCATCTCGCGCGATCGCCTCGGCGATCCGGAGCAGGCGCTCACCACGTTCGCGCGCGTTCTCGAGATCGATGCGACCAACTCGCTCGCGCTCGAAGGTATCGCGTCGCTCACGGGTGGCGCCATGACGCCGGAGCTCGAGTCACGCCGGCTTCGCCTCGAGCTCATGCGCGCGGACGAGCAGTCGCGCACCACGCTCACACTGCGCATCGCGGCGCTGCACGACGAGAAGCTGGAAGACCGGCACGGCGCCATCACGGTGCTGGAGCAGCTCGTCGAGTCGACGGGCGCGGCGGGGCCCGGCTACGAGCCGCTCCGGCGTCTCTACGAGAAGGACAAGGCATGGAAGGAGCTCGTCGATCTGTTCGAGCGCCACGCGGCTGCGACCGAAGGCGAGGTCCGCGTGCAGGCGCTGTCCGATGCGCTCACGCTCGCGGAGGCGCACCCCACGGAAGCTGGCATGGAGCGCAAGGAGCGCCTGTGCCGGCTGCTCGTCGAGGCGCGGCCCGACGATGCGGAAGCGCGTCGTCGCCTGCTCTCGCTGCTGCGCGAATCCGGGCGGTTCGAGGAGCTGGCGGACAGACTGGAGGAGACGTTGCGGAAGCTCGGCGAGCCCGAGGACGACGACATGGATACGCACGAGCTACGGGGGCTTCTCGAGGCCGAGCTCGTGCAGCTCATCGAGCGCAAGCTCGGCAAGCCGGGTGACGCCGGCGCGCTGCTGCTCGCACAGATCGAGCGGCGCCCGAGCAATCGGCCCGAGGCGCTGCTGGAGCTCGCAGGGCTGCGGCTTCGTCAGGGCGACGTGGCCGGCTACATCAGCCTCCGCCAGCAGCACGCCAAGCACCTTCCGCAGTCCATCGCGGCGTACGTGCTCTGCCACCTCGCCGAGGCAGCCGACGAGAAGCTCAACGACCAGAACAAGGTGCTCGACCTCTACCGCGAGGCGCGTGTCATCGATCCGAACAACCCGTCCGCGATGGAGGCGTTGAAGGCCGTCGGTCGTCGTGCGAAGAGCTGGCGGACGGGCGCCGCGCTGCTGCCCGACCCGGACGAGCGTGAGCTCTCGTGGCGTGACCGGTCGCGACGACTCCTCGACCGCGCGGCGGCGGCGCGTGCGGCCGACCCGATGGCTGCCCGGATGTGGGTCGAGCGTGCAATCGCCACCGACGCGGACAACCACGAGGGGTGGACGGAGCTCGCAAAGCTTGCTCGCGCCCGCCACGACGTCGTCGACGAGCGCTACGCGGCGCGCGCCGCCACGTACGCGTTCGTCCGCGCGGCCGGCGGCGACCCGAGTCGTCAGGCCGAGCAGGCTACCCGCGTGCTCGCGTACGCCGACACCCTGCGCAAGCACGCACCGACGCTGTCGGCGCGCCTCGCCTGGCACGCGTACGAGCTCAAGTCCACGCTGCCCGCAGCTGCGCTTCGCGTTGCGGGCGAGCTGCTCGACCAGGGTTGCGACACGCACGCGTACGGGATCTACGATCGCCTGCTCACCAGTGCCCCGTCGCTCTCGCCGACCGAACGCCTCGAGGCCACGTTCCGGCGTGGCGCGCTGCGATCGCGGCTCGGCGATCACCTCGGCGCGATCGCGGACTTCCGTGATGGCCTCCGCATCGAGGAGCTGAACCCGCCACTGCTCACCGAGCTCGCCCAGGTACTCGCGGCGAGCGGGCGCTTCGCCAGCGCCGCGCTGCACTGCATCCAGGCGCTGCTGCTGTCCTCCGATCCGGTGCGTCGCGCAGATCTGTACGCGCGGCTCGGGATGCTCTTCGAGGGGCCGATTCTCGCCGACGAGGACGAGGCAGGCGTCTGCTACGACCGCGCGATGTCGGCCGGCAGCATGGATCCGCAGGTCATGCTCCGCGCGCTCGGGCACTACCGTCGCAAAGGTGAGATCGATCGCGCTCTCGGCGTCATCGAGAGCCTGCTCCCGTCGACGCGCAAGCCGGAGGACCTGGCCGCGCTGTGGGCGGAGCGCGGGCGCCTCCTTGCAGATCGGGACACCGACAAGGCCGTCGAGGCGTTCGACATGGCGCTCTCCTACGACTCGTCTTGCGCGCCTGCGGTCGCCGGTCTTGCGGCGGTGCTCGAGGGACGGGGCGACTGGGCTCAGCTTCTCGAGCTGCTCGAGGTGCGCGCCGAGCAGGGCGCACCCGAAGAGCGCGCAGATGCGCTGCGTGGGCTCGCGCGCATCGCCGCCGGCCACCTGAACGATGCAAAGCGGGCCGACGGCTACCTGCGTCAGGCCATCGCGCTCGCACCGAAGAAGGAGGACTACGAGGCTTTGCTGGCCACGTACGGCACCGATCCAGCGCATCGGACCGAGCGTCGCGACATCGTCGCCGCGCTCATCGGCATGGGCGGTCCGCTCATGAGCCGCGTCGTCGAGCTCGGTCGTGAGCTGGTCGCTGACGGCCACCGCCAGTGGGCGTGGAGCCTCCTTGCCCCGCTCATGAACACCACGCTGTCCGAGCCCACGCTGAAGTCGCTGGTGCTCGAGCTGCGGAAGGAGTTCGAGAAGGCAGAAACGGTAGGTCGCCTCACCCCGAGGACGCACGAGCTCGTGCGTCCCGCGGACGTGCCACAGGCTGCGTTCGATGTGCTCGTCGAGGTCAACCAGCTGGGTGCGGTAGGTCCCACGGCGCTCGAGGGTGTGACGCTCGGAAAGCTCGACGCGCGTACCGCGGTCGGCAAGACGTTCCTCGCGCTCGCCGAGCGCCTCGGCATCGCCGACGCGCAGCTGTACCGCGCGCAGGAGCTCGCGACACCGTACGTCATCCTCGACGGACCGACCCCACAGGTCGTGCTGCGCGCCGATCTCGTGCAGCTCATGGCGCCGGGCGAGACCAACTACCTGTTCACGATGGTGCTCGAGGAGGCGCGTGCGGGTACACGGCTCGTCACATCGCTGTCACGCGAGCAGCGCCCGCTGCTGTTGCCCGCGCTCCTCCAGGTGCTCGGCCTCGCCGAGGCGCCTCCCGCGGCCGCCGAGCTCGTCGGCAAGCTGGAGGCCGTGATCCCGGTCGAGCGTCGCGCCGCGCTCGCTGCCCGGTTGACGGAGGCAGATCGCTCGCGGCTCGCGGCTCCCGGAGGAGGCCCACGCTTCGCCGAAGGCATCCTCGACACGGCGCGGCGCGTCGCGCTCGTTGCCGCAGCCGACCTGCGCTTCCCGGCCAAGGTCCTCACGCGTCTCGACGACACGCTGCCGAAGATGCCCACCGCCGGCCGCATGGAAGACCTCGACGACTTCCTCATGAACACGGGCCCGGTCCGCGGCCTCGTGAGCTTCGCCGCCTCGTCGCAGTTCAAGCGCGCGCTCGAGCCCTAGGCTGCGCGGCCGCACATCGCGACGCAGCTTCCAAGATCAAACGACCGACTCATAGACCCGGCAGTCACCGCGTGGTAGCCGTTACCTTCCGTCGCACCCACGAAAGGAGCACGCGTGTCACTTAAACCCCAGCTCGCGGCCTACTTCGCCGACTACGACGCCTACCACCGCGCGCCGATGAACCGCCTGACGCACGAAATCGCGATCCCGCTCATCGTGTTTCACGTCGTAGCGATGCTCTCGTGGATCCCGCTCGGCGCGCCGTTCGGCATGGCGCTCCACCTCGGCCACGTCGTGTGGCTGGTCGCCACACTCTGGTACCTCTCGCTGGACCTCCGACTCGGGGTCCTCATGGGTCTCCTCGTCGCGGTGTGCTTCCCGCTCGCGGCGGTGACGCCGAAGCTCGTCGTCGTCATCCTCGCCGTCGTCGGCTGGCTGGTGCAGCTCGCCGGGCACATCGTGTGGGAGAAGCGGCAGCCTGCGTTCCTCGACAACATGCTTCAAGCACTCATCGGTCCTTTGTTCTTCGTCGCCAAGGCGGTCGGGCTGTGGCCCGCGCGACCCGCGACGGTCTCATCTCACTAGCTCTGGAGGACGCAGTGTCCGATTCGAACACCCAGCTCAAGGCTCAGATCGAAGAGCTCACCACCGCCTGCCGCGACATGTACGACGAGGTCGAGCAGTCGATCGAGTCCGGCGAGAAGGACCGGCAGCTTGTCGCCGGCAAGAACGTGGATTCCCTCGCAGTACGGTATCGCGACTTCGCAAACGCGCAGCCCGACGCTGACCGCAAGAAGGTGGAGATGGCGCTCGAACGCCGTGTCGTCGATCTGCGTCGCGCGGCCGCCAACCTCGTGCAGCGCATCGGTGGAGCGAAGGCCCAGCGCGCCACCGACTTCGGTTCCGTTCCGTTTCTCGAGCAGCGCTCGACGTCGAGTGGTCCTGCGCCCGCGGAGTGGCCGACCCTGGCGCCCAAGCGCATCGGCGTGGGGACCGAGATCGAGTCGTGGTGTGGCAAGTGCAAGGAGATGCGCACCCACAGCATCGTCGCCATGATCGGTGAGTCGCCGAAGCAGGTCATCTGCGTGTCGTGCCACTCGAAGCACAACCATCGCGCCGAGCCGCCCGCTCGCGCAAGGGCCGCAGGCGCCGGCGACGAGCCGTCCACGCCGGCCGCCACGCGCGAGCGTTCGCGCCGCGAGGAGCTTCGCCGCGATCTGCAGCGCGAGCTCAACGCCAGCATCGAGGTGCGCAGCTTCGATCCGAAGGAAGAGTTCAAGCGCGGCGAGATCATCTCGCACCCGACGTATGGCCGCGGCAAGATCGAGAACGTCCTCCGCGATAGCCTGCTCGTGCGCTTCGTCGAGGGCCTGCGCCCACTCGACCTTGGGTAGCGCGCCCGGCCGCCGCCCGAGCTATTGCTTGTTCTTGCTCGGATCCGCGGCGGGCATCTTTTTTTCCACGTCGACCGTCTTGCTCGCCGGCGCAGACTGCCGGAACGAGACGGCAATCAGATTCGAGATCGCGCCCGAGACCTTCTCCTCTAGGCCCTTCTTCACGACCGTGCCGTCTCTGCTCTCCTTCTGACCCGTCATGAGCGCGGCCACCTTGCCGGGCGGGTAGGTGTTCGCGGGCAGCGACCAGAA
>JAYTLP010000158.1:0-4372 GCA_043729375.1 Myxococcales bacterium | reverse complement strand
GAGATGATGTCGAGCGACCCGGTGACCTTGAACGAGTCGGCGATCGCAACCGGCGCACCCGCAACCGTGATGCGCTGAACTGCGGTACCGCCGATGGAGGTGTCGGGGTCGCGCACGAGGAAGTCGTTCTCGAAGGCTGCGAGCACGACGTACTTGCCCGCCGGCACGCCCGTGATCGAGAAGGCATTGGTGATCGTCGGCGGTCCGGCCTTTGGTGCGCGCAGGCCGGGGGGAACCTCACCGCGCTTGAGGAGCTCGTTGTAGGTCGAGTCGACGACGAGGACGACGGAGGTGGCAGATCCGGCGCCCGGATTGACGATGTTCACGGAGCCGCTCACGGTGCCGAGCGGAGCTTGATCGGCGACGAGGTCGACCGGCTCAGTGCGCGCGGCTGCAGCGACGGTGACGCCGGCCTTGGGTGCAAGCGAGGCGTCGGCGCGGTACGCGGTCACCGTGTACGCGCCGGGCGCAACGTCGAAGAGCACGTACGCCCCGTCGCGGTCGGAGATGCCCACGGCCTTGCCGGGACCCTCGGCCACGATGAGCGCGCCGGATGTGCCTTTGCCGTTCTGCACGGTGCCGGCGATCGAGCCGAGGCCCGACGCGTTCGGGTTGGCGAACAGCACGATATCGGTCTGCGCTGTCTGCAACACGAAGCCCGCGTCTCCGGACGTCGCAGCCGACAGCTCGATCGGCAGCGAGGGCCGCACGCCGAGCGGGAAGGGATCGTAGGTCGCAGCCGATGCACGCAGCTTCACCTTCGTCGACGGAATCGACGTCGCGTCGATGCGCTTGTCGATGGGTACGCGCAGCTCGTAGCTCCCGTCGGGGGCGCTGATGGCAGTGCCCGTGGCGGGTGCGTCATTGGCGTCGACGGCGGTCACCCGCGCGTCCGGGATGCCGACGCCGCCGACCGTGAGCACGCGCCCCTTGAGGAGCACGGGCTTCACACAGGTGGGAGCGTCGCCGACCAGCTCGCACACGAGCGCGTTGTCACACGACTTGGTGTCGTTCACGTCGCACGTCTTCTTGTCGTGGTTGCCGCAGCCGGTGACGCTGATGGTCGCAGCGACGAGCACGAATACTGCGACGAAGCTGGTGCTACGTGAAGCATGTCGATGTCTCATGGAGAGCGAGCCTAGACGATTGCGCGAACGGTCGCTGTCAGCTGGGCCACGCGTTCTACCTCGGTCGCTCAGTGCGTCGATGTGCGTCGACGCGCACCCAGCACCTCGTTGGAGTGATCCCTGTTCGACTTGCTCCTGTACGATGAACTTCCGTCGAGCTACCGCGCTGCTGCGGTGACCCGACCGGGAGGAGCTCCACCCATGAACAAGACCCTCATGACCCTCGTACTCGGCGCCGTGATGACGCTCGCCGGTTCCGCGGATGCGAAGAAGAAGGACAAGGACAATCCCGGCAACGGCGGCCTGCCACCGGGCCAGGCCAAGAAGCACAGACGCTACCAAGAGGAGCCCGCGACGGTGTACGTGCAGGCGCCGCAACGCGAGGTGGTCGTGGTCCAGGCCCCGCCGCGCCAGGTGGTCGTGGTCCAGCCACCGCCACGCCGCGTGGTCGTCGCGGCTCCGCCCAGCGTCGTCCTCACTGCGCCGAGCGTGACGGTCACGCACTGATCCAGCCGGGTACAGAGCCACCCACGGCTCACGCCGCGGTCCAGCGTCGCGCGTCGCACCCCCGGAGCACCTCATGAAGACTCTTCACCTTGCCCTGATCACCTGCTCGCTCCTCTCCTTCGCCGCCTGCGAGTCGGCGCCGCCCGCACGAGACGACCTCGGGGTGAACGACCTCGCCGTGGGCGATCTCGCAGGCCAGGATTTCGCAGGGCAAGACCTCGCAGGGCAAGACCTCGCAGGGCAAGACCTCGCGGGGCAAGACCTCGCCACCGGGCTCACGCCGATGGTCGTCGCGGTGAACCCCCGCAACCTGGCGACCGGCGTGCCTGTCTTCCGCAAGGTGACCGCGACGTTCGACCACGCGATGGACCTCGCGTCGCTCATGACGGCCTTCACGCTGAACGTCCAGGGCTCGACGACGCTCCTCGGCGGGTCCGTCACCTACGACGCCACGACGAAGACCGCGACGTTCTCGCCCACGAGCCCGCTCGTCGTCGGCACGACGTATGTCGTGACGATCACGACCGCGGCAATGGACACCTCCGGTGTGCACCTCGCAGCACCCTTCGTCTCCACCTTCCAGACCGAGGCGATGGCCTGCGGCATGGCGCCGATCGACCTCGGCGCCGGCGCGAGCTTCGGTGCCTTCGCCGGCACCACGATCACGAGCAGCGGGCCCACCGTCGTCAACGGCGACATCGGCGTCAGCCCCGGCACCGCGATCGTCGGCTTCGGCACCGCCGACCCGGGGAAGGTGAACGGAAGCCAGCGCGTGCCGCCCGACCCCATCGCGGCGACGGCTCGCGCGAACATCAACACCGCCGCCACCGACGCCGCCAACCGCTCGCTCTGCCCCATCCTCATCGCGGACGGCGAGCTCGGCGGCAAGACGCTCACCCCGGGTCTCTACCGCTCCGGCATGTCCTTCTTCACGATCACCTCGCAGGACCTCACCCTCGACGCGAAGGGCGACCCGGACGCCATCTTCCTCTTCCAGACGTCGTCCTCGACGCTCGTCGTCGCGGACGGACGCTCGGTCGCGCTCACCGGCGGCGCGCAGGCCAAGAACGTCTTCTACTCGGTCGGCACCGGCGCGACCATCGGGACCACCGCGACGGTGCGGGGCACGATCCTGGCGGGGACCAACATCGCGCTCAACACCGGCGCCGTGATCATCGGCAGGGCGCTCGCCGGCACCGCGGTCACCCTGCTGTCGAACACGATCACCGTGCCGTAGCCGGCGTCCGCGCCACCACGAAGACGTTCCTGTGCTTCTCGAGAAAGTTTCGTCATGGCGCCTCCTCCCTCATGGCCTTTACCTCCTGGGCCAAGATCAGTGGTCGCCGCATCCGCGACCTCTACCGTCCCCAGCCCGCAAGGCGGACATCTAGGAGTGCTTATGACCCGGACATGTCGAGTGCTCTCTACAGTCGACCGCCAGCAGGGCCGCGCCATACGTACGGATATGCTACAGTGTACGTACAATGATCAAGAGCCTCACGCGTTCCGGCAATAGCGTCGCACTCGTCCTCGACAAGCAGCTCCTCGAGGCGGCGAACCTCGACCCGGACGCCGAGGTCGAGATTTCGACGAACGGGAAGGTCATCGTCATCGCGCCGGTACGAAACAGGCGCGAAACCGACAGGTTCCAGCGGGGTCAGGCCCTCATGCACGAGAAGTTTGCGGGCGCGTTCAAGCGTCTCGCGAAGTGATCCGTTTCCTCGGGCTCGACGAAGTCCTCGCGCTGCACGCCGATCAGATCGAACGCTATGGAGGGAGCACCGGGGTCCGCGATCTCGGCCTCCTCGAATCCGCCGTCGCGGCCGCCGAGGCCACGTTCGGAGGCATGGAGCTCCACGAGACGCTGGCCGAAAAGGCGGCCGCGTATCTCTTCCATCTCGCCAAGAACCATCCGTTCGTCGATGGCAACAAGCGCGTCGCCGCCGCGTCGATGTTCATGTTTCTCTACCTCAACGACCACACGCTGGAGTGCACCAGCGACGAGCTCGCCGAGCTGACGGAGCGCGTGGCGACGAGCGAGCTCGGCAAGCCCGACGTCGCAGTCTTCATCCGCGAGCACATCGACGCCTGAGCCGTCGGCGCTCGAGACAACGGGCGCACCGATCACAACGGTACGGCTACCTCTGGCGGCGCGACTCCATGTAACGGACGGCGTCATCGACACGTTCCTCGCGGGTCGGCGGCGCTCGCTCGGGTCATTTGCGCATCCCGAGCGCAGCGAAGACGTCAACGAGGCTGGCGTACTCGCGGCTCGGCTCGCGATCTTCTTCCAAGATCCTGTGCCGGTCTGCTGGGAGCGCAGCGGATGCAAGCATCCGAGTTGGTCGACGCCGTGCGGATGCGGCTCCTCGACCTCCCGGCGTCCGCCGTCACCTCGGGCACGCAGCGCGTCGAAACCTCGTTGCTCCTCGTGAGCCTCGTTCCGTGCCTTCACTATCGGTTCGTCTTCGGCTGCGTGGTCGGATCGGTGGGTGCCCTGCGCGGAGCGGCCCTCCGCGTCGATCGCCCGACGCCGGAATCGAGCGTGTATGCGGCCATGGGAGGACGCGTCGGCGTCGAGGTCGGCATCGTGAAGTTCTTCGCAATCGTCGCGCACGAGGTGTCCGTCGCCGTGCATCGGCACCTCGCCAGCTACGACTCGACTCGGCCGCTCCGGCCGTGGCTCTTCGGGATCGTTGCCCTCGTCATGACGATTCGTGATGAGCACCGACGAGGGC
>JAYTLP010000157.1:0-14260 GCA_043729375.1 Myxococcales bacterium | reverse complement strand
ACGTGCCGCTGCTCAACGTCACGTCGGGCGCGCTCACCGAGGAGGTCGAGGCCGTCGTGCTGACCGGCGTGCAGCCGCAGCTCTCGCCGTACGGCCTGCGGGCCGTACGCCTCGGCAACTTCGTCGTGTCGATGAAGGAGGAGGACGAGGCGCAGCTCAAGGCGCTCTACAAGGACGCGGCGCAGATGCGCCTCGCTTCAAGCGGCAACGTCGGCGCGTACCAGCAGTTCGCCGCCGGCAAGGCGATGATGGGCGCCGGCGAGGGCATGGCCAAGGGCGGCGGCGAAGGAGGCGGCGGCAACCCGATGCTCGGCGGCGCGGCGCTCGGCATCGGCGTCGGCATGGCGCAGATGTTCAACCAGGCGAACCAGCAGGCACCGCAGCCCGCGTCGGCGGCAGCACCGCAGTCCCAGCTACGCGCGCTCATCGGTCAGGCACAGGCGAAGCTGCCAACGGTGGCGGACGCGGAAACGAAGACGCGGCTAGAAAGCTTGATCCGCGATCTCAAGGGCGCGGTCGCAAAGGGGGACAGAGCAAAGCAGGGGGAGCTCGAGACGGAGCTCAACGACCTCCTGTTCGTGCTCGAGTAGGCGGTTGCGCTACGTCGGGCTCGTGCGCGCGCTGAACGTCGGTGGGACGGGCAAGCTCTCGATGACCGACCTCACGGCCTGCTGTACGGGGCTCGGCTACACCGAGGTCGAGACGTACATCCAGAGCGGCAACGTCGTGTTCGGCTCTCGGTCCGCCGGAAAAAAGGTCAAGGCCGATTTGCAGGCCGCGCTCACCGCGAAGATGGGCGCGGCGATCGACGTCCTCGTGCGCACGCACGCCGAGCTCGCGGCGCTCGACGCGAAGAACCCGTACCCCGACGCCGAGGCGAGCCAGGTCCTCGTGTACTTCCTCGACGCGCCACCGAGGAGCGACGAGCTCGTCGTCGCGGGGCCCGGCGGCGAGACCGTGCACGGTGCCGGGCGGGACGTGTTCGTGCATTACCCGAACGGTCAGGGCCGCTCGAAGCTCAAGCTTGCGTTCGGGCGTCGCGGCACCGCGCGCAACCTGAACACGGTGCGCAGGCTCGTCGCGCTCTCGGCCTGAGCGGCCGGCTCGCAGCTACAGCAGGTCGAAGCGCGTGGTCGCGGCGAGAAAGCGATCGACGAGAGCGGAGAACGCCTGCGGCGTCGACGCAACGAACACGTGGACCGCCGCGACGAACGGCGTGCCCACCTTCGCGCGTGCCGCGATGCGCGAGAGCTCGGCTCGTCCGAGCAGCGGTGCCCAGGCCTCGAGCTGGGCTGGGACCCATGTACCGGGGATGAAGACGACGCCGCTCGCCTGCGCGTGGTCCGTCAGCCGCTGGCGGCAGCGCGCGTCGTTGCCGACGCAGCTCCATACGGACCCACCACCGAGCCGGTCGCGCAGGCGATGGAAGGCCTCGAGCGCGGATGGATCGAGGAGCGCGGCCACCATCGTGCGCAGCCCCTCGGCAGGCCGATCGGCGACGGGGCCGAGGCTCCGGTGCGCGAGGCCGACGTACTCGGCCACGAAGTCGTCGTCGTAGAGTGTGCCGGAGGTGGCGAGGCGCTTCTCGAGCGCGGGCAGAATGCCTTTTGCGACCAGGTCGATCGCCGCGTCGTCGTAGAACGAGCGCGTCTTGCCGAGGTACGCCCTGTAGCTCTCCGCCGTGCGGAGCGCGCGCTCCACGAGGCCATTGCCGAGCGCCGTCGCCAGGGCCTCGTTGAGCACGCCATAGGTGACGAGCGCGGCGGCGTCCGGGGACTGTGCAAAGCGCTTGACGAGGCCATCGCGCGCCTGCGCCGTCGACAGCGTATAGAAGTGGTGGAACAGCTCGTGGAGGACGACGCCGACCCGGTCCTCCGCGTGCTCGCCCTCCTCGGTCTCGATGACCGCATCACGCTCGAGCTGCGTACCCTTCGAGTGGCGGGTCTCGTTCTTCGGGAGCGCCACGAGGTTCACCGCGATCGTGTAGGGGCTCGGAACTGCCGCGCCGTAGAAGTGGGCAGCGCGCGCGCAGAGCTCGGGCAGCGCGCGCGCAGAGCTCGGCCAGCGCCGGGCGATGGAGCAGTGCACCGAGCTCTCGAGCCTGCTGCTCTAGACGCGCGTGCTGCGCGGCCCAGAACGGGTGGAACCGCGGCAGCAGGAGCTCCACGATCCCGGCGAGCCGCTCTGCGTCGACGGGCGTCACGACCAGGGCGAGCCGGCTCCGGTACGACGTCGGGTCGGTCGCACCGAACGCCGCGAGCCGGAGCTTGTCCTCGAGCTGGAGGTCGCGCGGCTCGTCGGGCAGCGCCGGCAGAGTCTCCGAGGCGTCGTCCCCCACGTCGATGGAGCGCACGTAGCTGCTGCTCGTCTTGCCCCACACGGCGAGTGCGTCGTCGTCTGCCTTGCTCCAGCCGAGCTTCTTCCACTGATCGACGAACACGCCGCGCGAGCAGTGGATCGTGCTCGCCAGGCAGTCGAGCTCGTAGACGAGGTTGCTGATCTCGCGCGTGCGGAACTGAAAGTCGATCCTCGTTTCGACGCGCTCGTCGGCACGTGCGCCCGACGACGCGACGAGCAACACGGCCAGCACCACCCAGCGGATCATCGTCGGGTCACGGCTGGCTTCGGCTCGTCTGGCGTGGGCGTGTGCTGCGCACGCTCCGTCACGAGGTGCTTCCAGCGCTCGCTCTGCCAGATCTTCCCCGAACGGATGTAGGTCGCGATGTCCGCGCCGAAATCGGCGCCGAACTGCTGCACGAAGGCAGCGAGATCGCCGAACGCGTTCGCTGTGCCGGCCTCCGGATGGAGCGCCCACTCGTCCTTGCGATACCCCATGGCCGGGTGCTGGATGGCGAGGTGGACGAGCGGCTCGTTGGGGCGCGGCGAGAGACTGTGGCGCACACCGGGGCCGTGGTGGAGCACGCTGCCGGGCGGACCTCGTGCTTCACGCCCTCGACGTACTGGTAGCCGTTGCCCGATAGCACCACGTGCACGGACCAGGTGGTCGGACGCGCGTGATAGAGCTCCCACGGCGACGGGTCCGCGGTAGGAAACACGAACGCGAGGTAGCAGGACACGGGCGGGCCCGAGACGATCAGCCACTGCGTCTGCGTGATGTCGATGTCGTCGGGCGGGCCCGGCACGGCCGGGCGCACACACCAGTCGGGGCCCGAGGAACCAACGAACGCGTCCGCCGTCACGACGCGATCATTCGGCCGTGCCCGCGGGGTGTCAACACGCATCGCACGCGGAACCTTTTCGACACGCCGCTGTCTGTGCCTGCATGCGTGTCTCTCTTCTCTCGCTGCTGTCCATAGCGCCCTGCGCGCTCGTGCTCCTCGTGTCCTCGCCGGTCCGCGCCGAGCATTGCACCGATGGCCAGGTGCGCGTCGACGGTGACGGCAAGCGCCTCGAGGTTGCGTTCCGGAACCGCTGCGATGCGCGCGTCTCGTGCAAGGTCGACTGGCAGCTCCGCTGCGGCAAGGATGGCAGGCAGAAGCGAAACGACGAGGTCCGGCTCGACGGGCGCGGCGAGGAGCGCCTCTCGCTCAGCGCTGCGTCGTGCGGCGAGGGCGACTGGGAGATCTCACCCCCGCGCTGGCGCTGCGAGGAGCCACAAATCATCGACGGCGAGAAGCCCCGACGCCACCCGCGCTAGGGGCTGCAGCCCACCTGCGGGCCCGGCTGCGCCTGGAAGAGCATGCCGGTCGCGGCGGAACCGAGGTAGCTCGAGGTCCAGGCCCAGCCACCCGGGATGAAGTCGTAGCGGCCGGTCCAGCTCGAAGGGCCCGTGCGTACGGTGACGTCGCGACCGTCGATGGTGTAGCGACCGCTCATGCAGACGGGCTCGGTGCGACACGACACGGCGTGGTCCTCGAAGAACTGTGGCGCGGGGCATGCCACCAGGCTCGCGGAGCCGTCGGTGCGCAGGTCCATCCACAGCACCTTCGTGACGGCGAGGCGACGGTGCTCGGGTGAGTACGCGACGGTCATGCCCCAGCGTCCCACCAGTGTGGTCGGAGATACATCGGGAACGACCTCGCGCGGCGAGGGCACGCAGGCACCACAAAGGAACAGCGCGGGGAGCAGTCGCAACGTCACCCTCGCACCTAGAGCTTCGGGAAGGCTTCGTGGACGCCGGTGAGCACGAACTCGACGGCGATCGCCGCGAGGATCAGCCCCATCACGCGCATGAGCACGTTGAGCAGCGTGCGGGAGAGGCGCCGCTCGATCCAGGCCGCGCCCCGCAGCGTGAGCCACGTGGCGATGGACGTCAGCGCGATGGAGACGAAGACCATCGCGTACTCGGTGGGGCCCTTCGTCTTGGCGGTGAGTACCATCACGGTGGCGATGGCGCCGGGCCCCGACAGGAGCGGGATGGCCAGCGGGATGATGGCGACGTCGGCCTTCTCGACGCTCTCGAGCTCTTCTTCCGGCGTCGAGCGCGTGCGTGACGGCCGCGCCTGCATCATGTCGAGCGCCACGAGGAAGCAGAGCATGCCCCCGGCAATCTTGAACGCGGGAAGCGAGATGCCGAACATCTTGAAGATGAGACCTCCCGCCGCCGCGAAGACGGTGAGCGTGAGGCCGGACGTCAGGGCAGCGCGCAGCGCGGTGGCACGCTTCGATGCCTCGGTGTCCCCCGCGGTGATGGCCAGGTAGACCGGGATCACCGCCAGCGGATCGACGATGAAGAAGATCGCCGACAGCGAGACGAGCGCGGAGCTGACGATCTCGCGCACGAGACGAGCTAGGCGAGCGCCGCGTCGAGCTCTTTGTTCACCTTTTCCTCGATCTTGCCCTTGAGCGGCGTGAGCGCGAACGAGAGGTCGATGAACACGCTGACCTTGTCGGCCGAGCACGTGATCTTGCCGGTGGCGCCGGTGCCCTTCACCTCGGCGCTGTGCGGCGTGGTCCAAGTCGACTTGAGGCCGTACTTCTCGGAGAGCTTTGCGGCGAGTGCGTCGAGCCGCTTGCGAGCCTCTTCGGCGCCGAGCTGGTGGGAGCGTTCGAAGTTGAGCTTGGGCATGCTCGACTTCTAGCATGTGGTACCGTTTGTCGTCGACAAGGAGCCCTTCATGCCGGTCCGACTGACCCAGCTGGCAAAGCGCGCGGGGTGCGCCGCGAAGCACCCGCCCGGCTATCTCTTCAGCCTGCTGCGTGGCCTGCCCGCGCCTCGCGATCCCAACGTCCTCGTGGGCTCGGCCACGGCCGACGACGCGGCGATCTACAAGCTCGACGACGAGCGCGCGCTCGTGCTCACGACGGACTTCTTCACGCCCATCGTCGACGATCCGTACCAGTTCGGGCAGGTGGCCGCGGCAAACGCGCTGTCCGACGTGTACGCGATGGGCGGACGGCCGCTGACGGCTTTGTCGCTCGTGGGCTTCCCCGACGACACGCTGCCCGCATCGGTGCTCGGCGACATCCTGCGCGGCGGCGCAGACAAGGCGCACGAGGCCGGCATCGACCTGGTCGGCGGGCACACCATCAAGAGCGACGAGCCCATCTACGGGCTCGCCGTGACGGGCATCGTGCACCCGGCGCGCGTGGTCACCAATGCGGGCGCAAGAATCGGCGACGCGCTCGTGCTGACCAAGCCCATCGGGCTCGGGATCATCACGACGGCCGCGAAGCAGAGCCGCGACGAGGAGCACGCCATCGATGCGGCCATCGTGCTCATGGGCACGCTCAACCGCGCGGCCTGCGACGCGATGCTCGAGGTCGGCGTCCACGCGTGCACCGACATCACCGGCTTCGGGCTACTCGGCCACCTTCGCAACGTGCTGGCGGCGAGCGGCGTGGCAGCCAGCATCCGGCGCGACGATGTGCCGTTCATCGGCGCGGCCCGGCGCTACGCCGAGGCCGGCATCGTCCCCGGCGGCACGCATGCGAATCACCGCTTTCTCGCCGACTGGGTCGACTGGGGCACGACCGACCCGACGACGCAGCTCCTTCTGTCCGATGCGCAGACCTCGGGCGGACTCCTCATGGCAACCGACGACGCGCCGGCGCTCGTGGCTGCGCTTGCGCAGCGTGGCGTGGAAGGGACGATCGTCGGCCACATCGAAGCGGGCATGCCCGGCCGCATGCGCGTGGTGTAGGCTGCTCGGCCAAGGAGTCTTCATGCCGATCGTCATCCGTGAGCTGCACCGCGCCCCGTCCAAGGACCTTTTGAACGAAGAGTGGATCGTCCTCGAGAACACGGGCTCGTCGCCCGTCAGTGCGCAGGGCTGCTCCGTCGCCGTGTCGCGCAGCGCGAACAACCATCCGAAGATCCTCGGCACGCTGGACCCGGGCTTCACGCTGAAGCCCGGCGAGAAGATTCGCCTCGTCGCGGGCACGGCGTCGAGGAAAGCGCAGGGCACGGCGCCCGCCGAGAGCGATGCGCTCAAGAACTACCACCTGTTCTTGAAAGAGCCGGTCATCACGGGCCCCGGCGCGGTGGTGCGCCTCGCGCTCAAGCAGCTCGAGCTCACCCGCGGCACGTTCAAGCCCGATGCTCCGAACGGCGTCGCCGAGTAGAACGACCACTCGAGCCTCGAGCCTCGAGCCTCGAGGCGCTGCACGCGCTCGTGATCGAGTGAGCCTGGTGCGTCGATCACGAGCCGCCAGAGCGGTCGGCGGCGCTGTTCACCGATGACGGCGCCTTCGAGATGCCCGAGGGTCGGTGGCAGGGCGCACAGATCCTCGAGGTGGCAAAGGCGCGCGAGCGAAAGCAGCGCACCTCGCACCTCGCACCTCGTCGTCACGAACGTGCGCATCTCCGTCGATGGTTAGGAAGCCGAAGGTCGGGGCACGGTCGTCGTCTATCGACACGACGGGGCCCGGCGTCGGGGACACCGTCCCATCCTCGATGTTCGACTTCGAGGATCGCTACCGGTGCGTCGGTGGCACGTTGTGCATCGCAGAGCGCAAGCTGTCGAGGATCTTCGCGAGGCCGCAGAAGACGCCGTGACCAGCGCCCTCAGTGGCTCGCG
Organism: Myxococcales bacterium; assembly: GCA_043729375.1. Lineage (GTDB taxonomy): Bacteria > Myxococcota_A > Polyangia > Palsa-1104 > Palsa-1104 > JBDTCO01. The sequence goes on along the minus strand of JAYTLP010000157.1, from coordinate 7,280 downwards.
AGGAGGGCGACGGCGATCGCGGTCCCGAGAGCCACGGCGCCGGCCACGAACATCCAGGCACGACGTGGTGGGACCCTGGGCGGGGCCGGAACCGGCCGATCCGGTACGGTGTTGCCGTCGTCGAACGCCGCTGCGTCGTCGGGCTTTCGCACGGCGGACAGACTGTCGAAAGCCGGCACGACGAACTCGCGCTGCGTCGTCATCGCAAGCTGCAGGACCTCTCGCTCGCGCAGGTCTCCCGAGAAGTGCTGGTCGAGAAACCCGCGCACGGCGGCAATGCTGCCGAGGTCGAGCGCGCGCAGCGCGGCAGCGAGCGCCGCCGAGGTCGGATACCGCTCCTTCGGCTTGTCGGCAAGCGCACGCGCGACGATGGCGTCGAGAGCACGCGAGACGTCGGGGCGCACTGACGAGGGCGGGGGCACGTCACCTGCCGTGATGGCGTCGTAGATCGCGTCGGCAGTGGCGCGCGCGAACAGCCCCCGACCCGCGAGCAGCTCCCACAAAAGAATGCCGAGCCCGAAGACGTCGGCGCGACGATCGACCGGCGCGCCGGTCACCTGCTCGGGTGACATGTACGTCGGCGTTCCGCGCATCGGGCCCGAGGTCGTGTGGGCGCGCCGACCGTTGGCTTGCGCCGCGCCGAAGTCGGAGATCTTGAGCACGCCGTCGTATCCGACAACCAGATTCTTCGGAGCGAGCTCGCGGTGCACGATGCCGAGCTCGCTACCGTCGGGCGCACGCTGTTCGTGAGCGTGGTGCATGCCTTCGGCCGCCTGGATCACGAGCGCCACGGCGACGGCGATCGGGAGCTCGATCCGGAGCTCGTTCGCGCGGTACACGAGCACCTCGAGGCTCATTCCCTCGATGTACTCGGTCACGAGAAAGTAGCGTCCATTCACGTCGCCCAGCTCGAAGACGGGGACGATGTGGTCGTGGTGGAGCAGCGCGTTGATGCGCGCCTCATCCAGGAAGCGGTCGACCTGCTCGGAGTCCGAGCCGAGCTTCTCGTTCAGCCGGCGTAGCACCACGAGCTTGTCTCCGCCCTGGCGCGCGAGCCACACCTCGGTGAGCTCGCTCTCGGACAGCAGCGAGACGAGCTCGTATCGTCCGAACGTCGTCGGCTCCACGGAGGTCAGACCTCCATGATCTCCGCTTCCTTCTTCGCGACGATGTCGTCGACCTTGGCGATGCCGGCATCGACAGAGGTCTGAACCTTCTTCTGGCCCGTCTTCTCGTCGTCCTCGGTGATGTCGCCGCCCGCCTTGTACTCCTTCAGCATCTCGTTGGCGTCACGACGCTGGCCACGGACCGCGACGCGCGCGTCCTCGCCCATGCGCTTCACGACCTTCGTGAGATCGCGTCGACGCTCTTCCGTGAGAGAGGGGATGGGCACGCGCACGAGCTCGCCGTCGGAGGACGGGTTCACGCCGAGGTCGGCCTTGCGGATCGCCTGCTCGATGTCCGCGCAGAGCTTCTTCTCCCACGGCTTGACGACGATGAGGCGCGCGTCCGGCGTCGAGCAGTTCGCGACCTGCGTGAGCGGCGTCGGCGTGCCGTAGTAGTCGACGCGCACGCCGTCGAGGAGCGCGAGGTTCGCGCGACCGGTGCGCACCTTGCTGAGCTCGCGTTTGAGAGAATCGAGGGCCTTGCCGATGCCGCCCTCGAGGTCCTTCATGATGTCGTCGACCATTTGCGCTGTCTCCTCGGTTCAGGCGCCGTCGTCGGTCACGAGCGTCCCGATCGGTTCGCCCTGCACGACGCGGCGGATGTTGCCACGCACGCCGAGGTCGAATACCACGATGTCCATCTTGTTGTCGCGACACAGCGACGTGGCGGTGGAGTCCATCACCTTGAGGTTGCGCGACAGAACGTCGAGGTACGTGAGCCGCTGAAAGCGCTTGGCCTGCGGGAACTTCACGGGGTCCATGTCGTAGACGCCGTCGACCTTGGTCGCCTTCAGCATGACCTGCGCGTGGATCTCCATGGCACGCAGCGCCGCCGCGGTGTCGGTGGTGAAGTACGGGTTGCCGGTGCCGGCGGCGAAGATGATGACGCGGCCTTTCTCGAGGTGGCGCATCGCGCGCCGGCGGATGTACGGCTCGCAGAGCTCCTGCATCGAGATGGCCGACAGCACGCGCGTCGGGATGTCGTTGCGCTCGAGCGCGTCCTGCACGGCGAGCGAGTTCATCACCGTCGCGAGCATGCCCATGTAGTCGGCGTTCGCGCGGTCCATACCCTTCGACGACGCTGCGACCCCGCGGAAGATGTTGCCGCCGCCGACGACCATCGCGATCTCGACCCCGAGCTCGCGCACCTCGCGGATCTCCGACGCGATGCCCTCGAGCGTCGCCGGATCGATGCCGTACCCGAGCCCTCCCATGAGGGCCTCGCCGGACAGCTTGAGGAGAATGCGGGTGTACTTCGTCTTCGACGCGGCTTCCATGGCGCAGCGATACTCCGCAGCAGGACCCGGCCCGTCAAGCGGAGAGGCTTTTGCGGCTACGACCGTGGAGGTCGGAGCGACTCGTCTGTGGAGATCTCGTCGCTGAGCTGGTTCTCCTTGGCACTCTGCTCGGCGCGCGGGAAGCGCGCTGCGAGGCGCTCGCCGATGGCCTGTACCGCAGCCACTAGGCCATCGCCGTAGGCGCTGCGCGTGAAGTGGTGGCCCAGCGCCTCGGTGGCCGTGCTCCAGAATGCGTCGCCGACCTCGGCGTGGATGCCGACGTCGCCGATCATCGCGAAGCGGCGGTCTTCGGAGGCGATGTACACGAGCACCGCGTTCTTCTCGTGCGTCGCGGCGAGACCGCTTGCAGCGAACACCTCCGTCGCGCGCTCGAACGGCGTCTTGCCGGCCGGGAGCTTCGCGTCGACGTGCACCTTGATCTCGCCGCTGGTCCGCAGCTCTGCCTCATGGATGGCGTCGACCACCCGTTTCTGATCCGCGACCGGCAGGAATGCGTCGAGCTTGCTTCGGTCCGTCATGGGTTCGCTCCCTTTCGGCGCATCACCAGCCACCGCTCGCTCCACCGCCGCCGAAGCCACCACCGCCGCCGCCACCGAATCCGCCGCCGCCGCCGAAGCCACCGCCACCGCCGCCGCCGCCGCCGCCGCCGAATCCACCACCGCCGAGCATCCAGCCACCGAGGAGTCCGGCGCCGAAGCCACCGCCGCCGCCCCGCCCCCCGCGCCCACCGCGCGACATGACGAGGATGACGATGACGATGACCGCGAAGAAGACGAGGCCGCCGAGCTTGCCGGCACCATCGCTGGGCTGGGTGCGGTGCTGCACGACGGGCGCGACGTGCTGCCTGCCCGTGGCCTGCTGGTCGATGGCCGCAAATGCTTGCGAGAGGCCCCCTGCGAGGTCACCGGCGCGAAACGCAGGCCCGATGGTGTTGCGGATGAGCTGGCTGGAGAAGATGTCAGTGATCTTGTCTTCGAGTCCGTAGCCGACCTCGATGCGGACCTTGCGCTCGGCAAGGAACACCGACAGCAGCACGCCGTCACTGTTCTTCTTGCCGCCGATCTTCCACGCCTCTGCCAGGCGCATCGAGACGTCCTCGAGGCTCTCGCCGTCGAGCGTCGGGAAGATCGCGATCGCGTACTGCGAGGTGTTGCCCTGCGCGTACCCCGTCAGCTGCGCCTCGAGCTTCTGCTTGCCGGCGGCGTCGAGCGCGTTCGCGTAGTCGTTCACGCGTGCCGTCGGAGCCGGCGGCACGGTGAGCGCCGACGCGGTGCCTGCGAGCGAGGCCGCGACGAGCGCGAGCGCGGCGAGCGTGGATCTCAGAACTTCACCTCGGGCGGCTTCTCGGCGTTGGCCGTGGTGGCGTGGAAGGTCTCGCGCACCTTGAAGCCCGTGAACTTGGCTACCACCGTCGTCGGGAACGAGCGCACCTTCACGTTGTAGGCCTCGACGGCGTCGTTGAAACGCTTGCGCTCCGTGGCGATGCGGTTCTCGGTGCCCTCGAGCTGCGCCTGCAGGTCGCGAAACGCTGCGTTGGCCTTCAGATCGGGATAGTTCTCCGATGTGGCGATCAGGCGACCGAGGGAGCCCGACAGCTTGCTCTGCGCTTCCTCGAAGGCCTTCACCTTTGCGGGGTCGGACAGATCATCGACGCTGACCTTGATCTGCGTTGCAGACGCACGCGCGGTGGTGACTTCTTCGAGGACCTTCTCCTCGTGTGCTGCCGATCCCTTGACGGTATTGACGAGGTTGGGGATTAGGTCGGAGCGCCGCTGGTAAACGTTCTCCACCTGCGCCCACCCGGCCTTCACCGCTTCGTCGGACTCGACGAGGCCGTTGTAGCCGCAGCCGGAGAGCGGCGCAGCGAGACACAGGGCAAACAGCGCGACCGATGACTTTCGTTGGAGGTTCATGCCGGCAAGGTAGCCAGTCTTGGCGCAAGTTCAAGCCCCCGGAGCGATGCTCGGCGACGGAGATTCGTCGCGTGACGGCGCTGTTAGGGGAGCTGTTCGAGGACGAGGACAGCGGGTGTCGGCTCCCCGCGCAAGGTCGCGAGGCCCGGGTCGGCGAGCTCGGTCCACGAGCCCTGTGCCGTCGGTTCAGCAGCCGGTGTGGCTGCCTGCGCGACTTTCCAAGGCCGGCGCCTCGACGGGCTGGACCCCGGCAGGCTGGACCATCGGCATCATGCGCGTCGTCGTCAGGTCGCCCGGGGTCGGCGGCGCGACCTGCGCGGAGTCCTGGATCCGCGGCGCGAGCTCGAAGCTGTTGCCGCCTCGTGCGGACATCCCGATCTGCAGCCGGCGGCGCAGCGCGACGTGGCCTGCCTGGACGAGGAACGGCAACGCAGCGGAAGCGCGACAGGCAGCGCGGACACGCCCGCACCGAGAGCGCCGACGCGCTCGCGCTGCGTGGAGAAGACGAGCGACGGAATTTGCGCGCACAGCAGAGCGGCGCGCACCGCGACGCGGTCCGTGACGGCGAACAGTGGCTCCCCTGCGAAGCCGTTGCCGTCGAGCACCGCGCGTGCCGACGTGCCGAACGCGGCGCGCGAGAGGAGCGGTGAATGTGATGAACCGTCGCTCGATGGTTTCGTACACGGCTCGCCCGCGGTGGCGACCAGCGCGCAGGTGCCCCGGGTCATCTGCGCGCACACGCCCGAGCGTCTCGCGCGCAGGGTCGATCCGGTCCGCGTAGGGCTGGCGCGCAGCGAGCGCCATACCGACGTCGAGCCGCTGCGGCCCCGCCGGCTCGGCCGCGAGCGTGCTCATGACCGCGTCGATGATCTTCTGCGGCTCGCCGACCCCGACGAGGGTGTCCAGCTCCGGGCGCGCGTCGAACGCGCGCGTATTCTCGCGCAGCGCTCACTCGAGCGTGGCCGCGGCGCCGGCCTTGTCGCCCGACAGCCGCTGATCGACGGCGAGGCGTCGCAACACGGTCGCACGCTCGACGACGCCTGGCATCGCGGTGGCGAGCGCTTCGAGCGCAGCGCGCACCTTCCCACGGAGCGTGCCCGAGCCCCGGCAGTCGGAAATCAAAACTCGGCGTTCCGGACGGGAGACGGACATGAAAAGACCCGCCGGATGATCCCGGCGGGCCTGGCAGTGCTTCCGGACGAGCTGCTTACGCGAGGCCGGCCTGCTTGGCGACCTCGGCGGCGAAGTCCTCGCTCTTCTTCTCGAGGCCCTCGCCGAGCTCCCAGCGCACGAAGCGGCGGATCTTCACGTTCTCGCCGATCTTGGCCACGAGCTCGTTGAGGAGCATGCCGATCGTCTTCTTGCCTTCGGCATCACGGACCCAGACCTGGTCCATGAGGCAGATGTCCTTCTTCCACTTGGCGATCTGACCGTCGACGACCTTCGGGATCATCGCGTCGGGCACGGGCGACTTCGGCTTGTCCCCGGGGTTGGTCTTCGGGTTCTTGGCCGCCTCCGCGCGCACCTCTCGCTCCTTCACTTCCATCTCCGGATCGATCTGGTCGTCGGAGACGAATATCGGGACCGGCGAGGCGCCCGCGATGTGCATCGCGACGTCCTTCACGAACGTCTTGAAATCGTCGGTCTTGCCGACGAAGTCCGTCTCGCAGTTGATCTCGAGCAGCACGCCCACGCGACCGCCGTGGATGTACGACGTGACGGTGCCCTCGGTCGCGATGCGGCCGGCCTTCTTGGCGGCGGCGGCGAGCCCCTTCTTGCGCAGGTACTCGCCGGCCTTCTCCATGTTGCCGTCGACCTCGACGAGCGCCTTCTTGCAATCGGACATACCCGCGCCGGTACGCTCGCGGAGCTCCTTGATCATCGTTGCGGTGATTTCAGCAGCCATGGTTCTCCGTCCCTAGTTCTTCTGCTCGTCGGGCGAGGCAGCCGCCTCGGGCTCCGGGCGCGGGCCTCGGCGCGACGCGATCTCGACCTTGGGGCCATCGCCGCCCGAGGCGACGCGGATCGTCTCCTGCGGCTTGTCCTCGTCCTGGTTGCGATCGCGACGCGAGACGGCGCGGTCACGACCCATGCGCGCGCCCTCGACACAGGCATCGGCGACCTTGGCCGTGAAGAGCTTGATGGCGCGGATGGCGTCGTCGTTGCCCGGGATGACGTAGTCGATGAGGTCCGGATCGCAGTTCGTGTCGGTGATGGCGACGATCGGGATCTCGAGACGACGCGCCTCCTCGACGGCGATGTGCTCCTTCTTCGGGTCGATGATGAACACCGCGCCGGGGAGGCCGCCCATGGCCTTGATGCCGCCGAGCGTCTTCTCCAGCTTCGTGCGCTCGCGCTCGAGCGTGAGGACTTCCTTCTTGTTGAGGCGGTCGAACGTGCCGTCCTCTGCCATCTTCTCGATGGAGCGGAGGCGCTCGATGGAGCCCTTCACCGTCTTGAAGTTGGTGAGCGTGCCGCCGAGCCAGCGGTTCGTGACGTGGAACATGCCAGCGCGCTTGGCCTCTTCCTGGATGACTTCCTGGGCCTGCTTCTTCGTGCCGACGAACAGGATCGTCTCGCCCGCAGAGACGGTGTCGAGCAGAAACTTGTAGGCGCGGTTGAAGAGCTTGACCGTGTGCTGGAGGTCGATGATGTGGATCCCGTTGCGGGCGCCGAAGATGAACGGCTTCATCTTCGGGTTCCAGCGCTTCGTCTGGTGGCCGAAGTGAACACCGGCCTCGAGCAGCTGGCGCATCGTGATCGGGGGCTCGTTGAGGTTCTGCTGCGTGACTTCCGTGTTCTCGGTCTCCGACATGTGATTCCTCGGACGCGTTTGGCCTCGGAACCCCCCTCTCGCTGAAGCGCGAGACGCGTCTGTCCAGGGGTCCTGTGTTTTTGAAGAG
>JAYTLP010000156.1:0-23029 GCA_043729375.1 Myxococcales bacterium | reverse complement strand
GCCTCGTCGTCGCGCGCGTACGGCCTGCTGAAGGTCCTGCGCGAGAAGCTGCCCGCCGAGGTCTACTTCATGGCGGGAGGCGTTCATCCCACCATCTTTCCCGAGCCCACGCTGCGCCTCGGCGTCGACGTCGTGGTCACGGGCGAGGGCGAGGAGACGGCGAGCGAGGTCGTGCGCCGCGTCGCGAGCGGAAGCCGCGACATGAGCGGCGTCGCGGGCACCGTGTGCCTCGCCGCCGACGGGACGGTGGTGGACAACGGCGCCCGGGCGCTCATGCCCGAGCTGGCCGATTTGCCTCGCCCCGCGCGCCACCTCATCGATTTCACCCCGTACCTCGCGCCGCCCGGCGTCATCCGCGGCTACTCGATGGGCAAGGTAGCGACGGTGTTCTCGACGCGTGGCTGCCCCTACGGCTGCATCTACTGCGGCTCGCACAACATCTTCGGGCGCAAGATCCGCTACCGGCCCGTCGAGGACGTCGTCGACGAGATCACCGAGCTCCGGAACACCTACGGCGTCCGTGGGATCTATTTTTGCGACGACCTGTTCACACTCGACAAGCAGTGGGTGCTCGACTTCTGCCAGGAGCTCACTCGTCGGCTGCCCGGCCAGATCAAGTGGGGCTGCCAGACGCGCATCGACGCCGTGCACCTCGACATCCTGCGCACGATGAAGGACGCGGGCTGCGTGCAGGTCGACTTCGGCGTCGAGTCCGGCTCGCAGCGCATCCTCAAGATCCTTTCGCGCAAGACGCCGAAGGAGAAGATCCTCCAGGCGTTTCGCACCGCGCAGTCCGTGGGGCTCCGCACCTGCGCGACGTTCATCATAGGCTCGCCAGAGGAGCAGGCCGACGATCTCGAGCAGTCGTTCCAGCTCGCCAAGGAGCTGCGCGCAGACTTCACCGCGTTCTACTACGCGACGCCGTACCCGGGCACGAAGCTGTGGGACCTCGCCGTCGAGAACAAGTGGATCGACCCCGCCGCCGACTTCGACGAGAACTGGACGCACCGCCAGCCCAACCGCCCGGTGCTCACCATCAACTTCACCGCCGACGAGCTCATCGCGCACCGGAAGCGCATGGCGAATCCGTTCTTCCTGCGCAACTTCGTGCGGCTCCGCAACGTGCCCTTCTACGGCGAGCTGCTGCTGGCCGCGCTGCGCTACCCCGACACGATCCCGCGCGCGCTGCTGGCCGCGTATCGCTCGCGTCGCCTCGAGGACGCGGTCGAGCACCTGTTCTCGCGCTACCAGTACAAGAAGTACAAGGAGGGCTACGACAAGACGGACGGCATGCGTAAGGCCGCCGCGCGCATCGTGCGCGATCCGTCGACGGTGTCCGAGTCGACGCGCAAGCTCGCCGACAAGCAGACGCCCGCGTATCCCTCGGGCCACCGCGTCGGCGTACAGCCGGGCGCCGCGCGCAAACCGGCGCAGCTGCGGGTCGTCAGCGGCGCATGAACCGCCCACTGCTCGTGATGCTCGCGTGGCTCTCGCTCGGTGCCTGGCTGGTGTGCACGCGCGGTCTGCACCCCGGGCCGCGCCTTCCGCCGGGCATCGCGCCTCACTGACCCGGCATGCTCGCGACGTGGCTCTGCGTGCTCGGGTTCGGCGACGCCGCGCGACGACTTGCGCGACGCATCGCACCACGCTCCACGATCGCGCTCCGGGCCGCGCTCGCGCTCGTGCTCGGCTCGGCGCTCCTGTGCGCGAGCTACGGCGTGCTCGGCCAGCTCGGTCGGCGCACGACGGCCGAGATCGAGCTCGTCCTCCACGGCGAGGCGGCGGCTGCGCCTCGCGACTCGACGACCGAGGGTGCAGGCGAGGTGCGGGTCTTCGAGGAGCGTGTGGAGCAGGGCCTGGCGACACCAAGGCACCTCGTGCCGTTCGCGGTTGCGTGTGCCGCCCTCGGCTTCGCCCTCGATCGTCGGCGCCGCCCGTCCTCGATGCGCTTCGATGGGCTCGTGCTCTGTGCGTATGGCCCACTCGTGCTGTCGGCGAGCGGCATCTTTCGCAGCGTGGCCCGAGGCTACGACGCGGTCTGGTACCACCTGCCGCTGGCCGTTGCGTTCTCGCAGAATGGGCACCTCGAGCCGCCCGGCCGCGACCTCGTCTGCTACTTCCCCGCCGACACGGAGCTGCTCGCACGCACGCTGCTCGACCTCTTCGGCCCGCGCGGACTGCCACTCGTGCAGCTCCCGTTCGCGCTCGCGATGGGCCCGCTGGCCGCCGCTCTCGCTCGCCGTATCGGCGGCTCGGCCCGCTTCGCCGCGCTGCTCGCGCTGTCGTGTCCGATGCTCGTGTTCCAGTCGCAGCTCGCCTACGCCGACGTGGTCCAGCTCGCTGCGCTGACGGCGGGGCTCCTGCTGATGGTCGATGCCAGCGAGTCCTCCTTGTGGGACACGCTGCTGCGCAACCTCGGCGCGGGCCTGTGCCTCGGGCTCTGCCTCGGCGCCAAGTACGCAGCGCTACCGCTGCTCTGCGCGGGCGCGCTGCCCATCCTCGTCGCGTACGCGCGACGGCCGCGCACGCTCGTGTCGCTGGCAGCGCTCGCCGCGGGGACGATCGCACCGGCGTGGTTCTGGTACCTCCGCAACCTGCGGCTCACGGGCAACCCTGTCTTTCCCATCGGGGTGCCGGCGCTGCACCTGCGGGGGCTCTTCCTGCCGAAGAGCTTCAACGCCGGCAAGGAGCTGGACTTCGTCGGCTCGAGAATCGAGTGGCTCGTGCATCCGTGGAACGCGACGCTCAGCCACGAGGCGGGGTTCGGCGCCGCGTTCGCCGTGCTGGTGCCGCTCGCGCTCGTGCCGCTCGCGCGCATCGTCTGGCGGCGACGCACCCACCTCGCGTTGCCGTTCTGCTGGGGCCTGCTCTATCTCGCGAGCTGGTGGTTCGGGACGCCCCACGAGGTCAGGCACCTCTTGCCTCTCGTGGTGCTGCTGGGCGCTCCGGCGACCCGCCTGCTCGTCGGCTGTACCGCCACATCGCGTGGGCTCGTCGAGGTCGTGCGCATCGCGACCGTTGCGTCCCTGCTCGTCGTCGTGCGCATCCAGCTCTTCACTCCGAGTACAGAGGAGGCGGTCCGCGCGACGACCTTCCTCGACTACTACGGCATCCCGCCCGAGGTGCTCGACGAGCTTCCTGCGGGCTCGCGCGTCGCCAATGCCACGGGCCGGCCCTACGACTTCGCGCTGCTGGGGCCGCGCCTGCACCTGCGCTACACGGAGTACACGGAGTTCCTCTCGGCACGCACGCTGGATGACCTGCACGCCGACTACGTCTTCGTGCGCGGTACACCAGCGACGGTCGAGGCGGTCCGCCACAGCGCCGAGACGGCCTCACGCCCGCTCGTCATCCGCTGGCAGGGGACGGTGTACGCAGGCGCGCAGTGGCGGTTCTGGGGTGCGTCCGGGGCCGACACCGTGGTGCTGTTCGAGCGCGGCGAATCCCTCGCGCCGCGTCGATGAACGTGGCGTGTCGTCGAAGAGATCGCTAAGCTGGACTTACATGGTGAGTGGAATTGTCGCGGTGATTACCCCGCACCGGCAGAACCGGAGACAGGTGGCGCGCTCGCTCCACTCGGGCGGCATCCAGACCAGGTTCTACGATCGACCCGACGTCGACGCGATCCTCGCGCAGCGTCCGGGCATCACCATCGTCGACTGCGACGCATACCAGCCCGCCGACACGCTCGCGCTCGTGCGCGCGCTCGACGGCGTCTCCTCCGTGGTGCTGCTCTCGTCCAGCGCCGACAAGTCGCAGCTTCTCGACCTCATCCACAAGCACGACATCGGCAACCTGGTTGCGAAGCACGGCGCCATCCGCGCGGTGTACCCGATGCTCGACGAGCGCGAGCTGCTCGTCACGTGCGAGAAGGTCCTGCGGCGCAACATCTTCGGCATCGAGAAGTACGTAGGGAGCTGGGGCGTCGTGCTGCGCCACGCGGTGCTCACCCGCCTCGCCGAGAAGTCCGCAGTGCTCGGTGACTTCGAGAAGTTCCTGAACGCGCTCGATGTCCCCGAGACCATCGTGCAGGGCATGGTCACCGTCGCCGAGGAGCTCATCCTCAACGCCGTCATCCACGCCCCGCGCGACGAGCACGGCCATGCGAAGTACGAGGCCGTGGGGCCCCGCGCGGACCTCGTTCTCGAGAAGGGCGAAGAGGTCCGCATCGCCTACGGCTGCGACGGCCAGCGCCTCATGCTCTCGGTGACCGACAACTTCGGCCGCCTCGAGAAGCACACGCTGCGCAACTACGTCTCGCGCGCATTCGACGGCGCGCAGCTCCACACCGAGGACAAGGCATCCGGCGCCGGTCTCGGGCTGTCGATGTCGATGCGCTCCATTCACCAGCTCATCTTCAACATCCAGGATCAGAAGCGCACCGAGGTCATCGCCGGCTGGTACCTGCGCGTCAACAGCGCCGGCGAGTTTCGTCAGGTCGGCAAGTCGCTCAACGTGTTCTGGCTGCCGAAGGACAGCGTGCCACGCCACGACACGCCCCACACCGGCACCGACACGACCTGCAGCCCCGCGCCGTAGGTCGGTTACAGGCGGTCGATCGGCTGCGAGCCGAGCGTGCCGAACAGGCGGCGCCACAGGCCGCGCACGCCCCAGTACACGAGGGCAGGCTTGCCGATGACTGCGAAGCGGGCGATCTCGCAGCCTTTGCACGGCGCGGGCACAGTGCCTCCTGCGAGCGTGTCGCGCAGCGAGGCGCGCCGACCCTCGATGACCTCCGGTGCATCCGCGCCGATTCGACCGAGGCTGTGCGCCGGATCCTTCACCATGCAACACGGGCTGACGCGGCCGTCGTTGGTGACGAACGCGCCGCCATCGAGCCACGGGCAGCGCCTCTGGCTCGGCCGCCAGCCGGCCATCAGCTCGTCGTAGAAGCCAGGCACCTTCGAGCGCGCCTTCTGCAGCGCGCGCAGCCGCCGGTCACCCATGAACTCGACGTACAGGTCGCCGACCTCGTCGTCGGACAGCGTCTGCGCGAGCATCTCGGCGTCGTAGTGCGCCACGTAGTCGGCCTTGCGCTCGAGCGGCTGCATCGTGATGCCGCCGTCGAGACCGAGCGCCTCGTAGAGCGCCACGATGCCGGGTAGCTCGCCGCGCGTCTTTGCCAGCACCGTGACGGAGATCCCCACGGATGGACGATCGAGCCCGCGTGCGTGCCGCGTCGCAAGGAGCGTCTCGATGCCGCGGCGCACCTTGTCGAGCCGACCGCCGCGGATCTGCCGGAAGAGCCCCTCGTCGGCGGACTCCATCGACACGGACACGCGCTCGATGCCCGCATCGAGCAGCGCGTCCACGTTCGGCTGCGAGAGGTAGCTCCCGTTCGTGATGATCGACACACGCGTACCGCGTGCTCTCAGCTCGCGGATCATCGCGAAGAACCGCGGGTGCATGAACGACTCACCCTCGCCCTGGAGCTCGACGTGCGCAAGCGATGGAAAAGCGGCGAGCGTGGTTTGCCAGGTCGTCTCCGACAGGTCGGTCTGCGGCATGGAGCGCCCGGCGCAGAAGCCGCACGTGAAGTTACAGCGCGTCGTCGGCTCGATCTGTAGGAAATGCGTCGACATCGCTGGCATCATAGTGAGTGACCGTGAGCAGCGTTGCCACCACCTTCCGCACCGGCCTCCACGAGGTCTCGTTCACGCCGCCCTGCATCGTCACCATCGTCTGGAACGGCGATGTCAGTGACGAGGAGGCGCGGGCCGTGGCCACCTGGTATGTGCCCTACTCCGGGCGCGCCAGCTCGATCTGGGCCACCGACCTCTCTCGCCTCGGCAAGATGTCGTCCGCTGCCTCGTCCTCGCTCGGCGCCATGCCGCCCGCGCCTGTGCCATCGCGCCGGATTCGCTGTGGCTACGCGGGCGCGAACCTACGCACGAAGATCACGGTCCAGTTCACCCAGGCGCTCGCGCGCTACACCACCGGAGACGAGCTCTCCGCGCACTTCTTCGACACGATGGAGCAGCTTCAGGCCTGGGCGCGGCGCGAAGCCGCGCGCATCACTTCTTGAGCAGCTGCGCGAGACGCGCCGGGAACGCGCGCGTGTCCACAGGCTTCGTCACGTAGTCGTCACAGCCGGCTTCGCGCACAATCTCCTCGTCACCTTTCATGGCCGACGCCGTCACTGCCACGATGGAGATGTGGTTCGTTCGTGCAGGCGGCGCATCATCGCGAGCCCGTCGACGCCGGGAATGCAGACGTCCATGAGGATGAGCTCCGGCAGACCCTCGGCGAGCATGCGCTCGGTGCCCTCGACGATGAGGACCACAGGGCCGCTCACGTGGCTGCCCCGGTGGCAGTCTCCACGACGCGCGGCATGATGGCGAAGAAGGTGCTGCCCTCCCCGGCGACGCTGCGCACCCCGACCCTGCCGCCGTGGGCCTCGACGATCCGCTTCGTCACCGCGAGCCCGAGCCCGGTGCCCGCGAGCTCGCGCGTCGTGCCGGTGCCCAGCTCCTGGAACTCGACGAAGCGCTTCTCCAGGTCCTCGGACGAGACGCCGATGCCGCTGTCCTGCACCTCGAGGCAGAACTGCGTGTCGCCTTCGGGCCTGAGCCGCACCGTGACGGTGCCACCGGGCGGCGTGACCTTCAGCGCATTCGAGACGTAGATGTAGACGATCTGCTTGAAGCGCGCGGCATCGACGACGACGCTGGCGAGCGACGGGTCGATGTCGGTCGTGAGCGTGCTTCGGGTCTGCGCGGCGCTGGTGCGGAGCACGGCCACGACCTCACCGATGAGGCGCGCCGGGTCGACGGTCTCCGGCCGCAGCTCGATCTTGCCGGCCTCGACCTTCGACAGGTCGAGCACGTCTTCGATGAGCTGGAGCAGATGGCGTCCGCTCGCGAGGATGTGGCCGAGGAACTCCTTGTGCTGCGGCGAGTCCGGCTTCGTGTGGCCGTCGTGGAGCAGCTCGGTGAAGCCGAGGATCGCGTTCAGCGGCGAGCGCAGCTCGTGGGACATGTTGGCGAGGAGCTCGCTCTTCAGGCGGTTGGCCGCCTGAACGCGCAGGTTTTGCTGCTCGAGGTCCTGCTGCGCGGTGAGGAGCGCCTTGCTCTTCTCCTGCAGCTCGAGGAGAAGCTCCGCGCGCGTGTCGGCAAGCTCGCGCTGCGCCCGCGACTCCGCCGCCTCGAGGGCCCTCTCGAGCTGGCTCTCGCGCAGATCGCGGCTCTCGTACTCGAACTGGCGACGGCGGAGCTGCGCACGCAGACGGGCGCGCAGGACCTGGAAGTCCGACGACTTCGTGACGTAATCGTCGGCACCCGCATCGATACCTTCGACCATCGAGCCCTGCTCGTCGCGCGCCGTATGCATGATGAGCGGCACGTCTCGCCACCGCGGATCGGCCTTGATGCGTCGGCACGTCTCGAAGCCCGACAGGCCGGGCATGAGCACGTCGAGCAGGATGCAGTCGACCTCGGACTCCTCGAGCAGCGAGAGCGCCTCCTCGCCCGAAGCGGCGAGCACCACGTGGAAGCCGTCGCGACGCAGCTGCGTGCCGATCTCCTGCAGGTACGTCATGCTGTCGTCGACGGCGAGAATCCTCTTCGGCACGTGCAGGCTGGCGTCGTGAGAGCTCGACTGCGCACCGGAGCCCGGACGCAGCACCGCGCCGATGCGCGCGAGCACCTGAGCCGGGTTCGCATCCTTCTGCATGTACGCGTCCGCGCCGGAATCGAGCGCGAACACCTCGCCTTTGCCTTCGCTCGCCGTGAGCAAGATGCACGGTGTTCGTCGCAGCAGCGCATCCTCGCGCACACGGCGGATGAACGTGGCTCCGTCGATCCCGGGCAACACGCCGTCGACGACGATCGCCGCGGGGCGCGCGTCGACGGCGATATGCAGCGCTTCCTCACCGCTCTCGGACAGGATGACGCCGTAACCCGCGCCCTCGAGCGTCTCCCGGAGCTGCTCGCGGAACGTGAGGCTATCGTCGACGATGAGAATCTGTCCGCCGCTCTCGGGGCGCGGAGAAGTTCGACGGATGAGCTGACGCGCGCGCGCGAGCACGTAGCTCATGTCGTACGGCTTGCCGACGTACTCGTCTGCGCCCGTGCGCAGGCCGCGCAGGCGCGCGGCGACCTCTGCCTCCGACGACAGCAGCATGACCGGCATGCTCGGCCAACCCATCTTCACCTCGCGCAGGAGGTCGAGCCCATCGCCGTCGGGGAGCATGACATCGAGAACCACGAGCGCATACGGACGCTCCTCGAGGGCACGCCGCGACTCCTCCATCGTGGAGGCGAGGGTCGGCGAGAAACCGGCACCTGCAAACGCGTCACCGAGGTCCATGCGAACGGTGAGGCTGTCGTCGACGATGAGGACGGAGGACGGCATCAGAGCGGCTTCTCGTACGCGACGGACAGTCCGTGGGAGAGCAGGAGCGGAGCCATCCGATCGAGGGGCAGGACCTGCTCCGCAGCGCCGAGCAGGATTGCCTCGCGCGGCATGCCGAAGATGACGCTCGAGGCCTCGTCCTGCGCAACGGTGAGCGCCCCGCGCCTGCGCAGCGCGAGAAGGCCATCCGCTCCGTCTCTCCCCATTCCCGTGAGCAGCATCCCGAGGGCCTCTCCGCCGAGCTCCGCGGCGACCGACCGGAACATCGTATCCACGGAAGGCCGGCAGGAGAAGACAGGCTCGTCCCGGGTGAGGCGCAGCTTGCGATTGCGCACGACGAGGTGCACGTCCGGGGGCGCCATGATCACGCCCGGCGTGCCGACGGTGGGAAGGGGCTCCCCATCGACAGCGTCACGGACGGGGATGTCGACCTGTCCGTCGAGCCAGTCCGCGAACGCGCGCCCGAACGTCTTGGCGATGTGGATCACGAGCAAGATGGGGATGGGAAAGCTCGGCGGCAAGCGAGAGAGAATGTGCTCGACCGCGGCAGGTCCGCCAGTCGATGCGCCGATGACGATGAGCGAGCGTGACGGCCCGGGCCGGCTGAGCACCGCGGTCCCGGGCACGTCGAAGGATGCAGGCGCGCCGGACGATTCAGGCCGCGGGAACAGCTTGGCGCGTGGGTGTGTGATGACCTTGATGCGAGAAACGAGCCGCACGGTGGAGACGAGCTCCGTGGCCCAGGTGTCGCTGTCGTCGTCGGCGCGGGGCTTGTCGAGCACGGCAAGCGCGCCGGCTGCCAGCGCGTCGTAGGTCTTGTGCAGGTCGCCACGATTCGTGGACGCCGACACGATGAGGATCGGCGTCGGTAAGTACGCCATGATGTACTCGGTCACCGCGACGCCGCTCATGATCGGCAGGATCATGTCGAGGGTGACCACGTCGGGTCGGAGCAGCCTGCACTGCTCGATCGCGTCGCGACCGTCGGCGCATTCGCCCACGACCATGATGCTCGGGTCCGCGTGCAACACCTCGACGATGCGCGCACGCACCGTCGCCGAGTCATCGACCACGAGCACGCGAATCGGCTTCGTCACCCGCGACCGCCAAGCAGCTTGTGGATCATCGAGAGCAGCTTTCCTTGGTCGAACTCACCCTTCACCACGTACGCGCGCGCGCCGGCATCGAGGCCGCGCTGCTTGTCCTGCTGCGCGTCGCGCGAGCTCACGAGGATCACCGGGACGTCGCGCAGCGTGGGAATGCCGCTCACGAGCTCGAGGAAGCCGAATCCGTCCATGCCCGGCATCTCGACGTCGCACAGGATGAGCCCATAGGGCCGGGCATGGGCCTTCGCCAGGCCCTCCTCCGCCGACGCCGCCACGTCGACCTCGTATCCTGCGGACTCGAGGATCGTCTGCTCGAGCATGCGCGTCGTGAGCGAGTCGTCGATGACGAGGAGCGGTACGGGGGTCGCATTCGAGCTGCTCGTGTTCGTGCGCTGGCTGCGCGCTGCCTGCACGAGCGCGCTCGGGTCGAGGACGAGCTGCGGGTTGCCCTCCTCGTCGAGGGCCGCACCTGCGACGAGCGCATGCACCGCGGCGAGCCTCGGCGGGGGCTTGAGCATCACCTCGGCCGCTCCGTACATGTGCTCCACCGCGAGCGCCGCCAGCCCGTCCTCGGCGCCGACGACCAGCGCGGACCACGTGCGCTGGCGTGGGGGCTCGGACAGACCGAGCAGCCGCGCCAGCGACGAGAACGGGATGCCCACCCCCTCGAACACGAGCGACAGCTGCTCGCCCGCCTGTACGAGCGCGCTGTCGTCCACACGCACCGTGCGACGGACCGCATCGAGCGGGATCGCAATCCGGGTCTCGCCCACGCGCACGATCAGCGCCGTGAGTGAGGCCAGCGACACGGGCACCCGGAGCTCGAGCGTCGCTCCCTTGCCGCGCTCGCCCCGGAGGGCGACCTCGCCCTTCATGTCACGCGCGATGCTACTCACCACATCGAGGCCCACGCCTCGTCCCGACAGCTCGTCCACACGGGTGGCCGTGCTGAGGCCGCCCGCGAGAAGGAGTGCGGCTGCGGACTTCTCGTCGAGCCCGGCCGCCCGACTCGCGTCGAGCTTGCCACGCGCCACCGCAACGCGGCGCACCGCGCTGACGTCGATGCCGCGTCCGTCGTCGCGACAGGAAAACACGAGCCACGTGCCGTACCGCCGCACCTCGACGTGGATGACCCCGGTCTCGTCCTTGCCGAGCGCGCGCCGCTCGACGGGCGACTCGATACCGTGTGTCACCGCGTTGCGCACAACGTGGAGCAGCGCGTCGCGTACGCCGGTGAGGACGTGCGCGTCCAGACGAAGACTTCCTCCCACGAACGTGAAGGTCGCCTTTCGTCCGAGCGCGCTCGTCGCGTCGCGCACGGCCCGCTCCAGCGCGTTGCCGATGCTGGAGACCGGCAAGAGGCGGAGGCGGCCCGCCGCCTCGCGTGCCTCCGCTACCTCCGCGCGGAGCTGCGTGAGGCCTTGCGACAGCTCGCGCTCGTGACGCGAGAGCTGCGTGCGTAGCGCCTCCGCCCTGGCGCGCGCCCGCGTGTCGCCCGTCTGGCCGAGCTGGTCGACGAGCGTCTTCGCGAGCAGGTTCGCCTGCTCCGCTGCGAGCGAGGTCTTGCGGAGGCTGCTCACAACCACCTGGATCTCGCCGAGCGCGTCGAGCAGCTCGTCGACCTCGCCGACATCCACCCGCAAGCTCTCGACCTTCGCCTCGAGCGCCGCGGGCCTCGGCGCGCTCGGCTCCGGCGCCGGCGCTCTGGGAACGGATGTCGGCGCGACGATCGCTTCGCCGTCGACGGGCACGGTCAGTGCAGCGAGCTGCGTCGTCATCTCGTCGATGAAGCGCAGCAGCTCGTCGATGCGCACCTTCTCGATGGGGCGGCCGTCGCGGTAGGGCTCGAGCAAGCTCTCCGTCGAATGAGAGAGGTCGGCCATCACCGGTTGCTTCACGACCCGCGCAGCGCCCTTCAGCGTGTGCGCGATCCGGAGGATCCGGGCCACCGGCTCCCCACCACCGCCACTTCGCTCGAGCTCGAGCGCTGCCCCCGAGAGGCCGTCGATCAGCTCGCGCGCCTCGACGCGGAAGTAACGGTAGGGGTCCTTTGCCACGGCCGTCTAGCTGGCGTCTGACCGGACCAGGCGGTTGAGGTCGCGCGACTGCTTCGAGATCTGGGTCGCGGTCAGCACCGTCTCGGATGCCGAGGTCTCGTTCTCGCGTGTGGCCTTCGCAACATTGGAGACCGCCAGGTTGACCTGCTCGACGGCCGTGGACTGCTGCTTCGTGCTGAGCTGGATCTCCCTCGCCGACTCGGCCGTGGTGACGATGAGCGAGTTGATCTGTTGCAGTGACACGGTGACCTCACCGAACTGACGGGCGCCGAGGTCGACTGCCTTCGAGCCGGACTCGGTGGCCATGACCGTGGTGTTAACGGCGGCGCGGATCTCCTCGATGAGGACGCGGATCTCCTTCGTCGAGCCGCCCACTCGGTCTGCGAGCTTGCGGATCTCCTCCGCGACGACCGAGAAGCGCTTGCCGGCCTCGCCCGCGCCGGCCGCCTCGATGGTCGCATTGATCGCGAGGATGTTCGTCTGCTCGGAGAGCTCGTTGATGAGCTCGAGGATGCCGCCGATCTGCTGCGACTTCTTCCCGAGGTCGAGCATGTGGGTCACGATCTGATCGACCTGCCGACGGATGCTGCCGACGGACTCGTGCGCACGCTGCGCGGTGGTGTCGCCCGCCCTCGACGCGGTCGCCGTCTCCGCAGCCACCTGCGCGACTCGCGCTGCGCTCTCCGCGATCTGCCGGGACGTCGCGAGCAGCTCGTTGATCGTGGTCGTGATCTCGTTCATCGCCGTCGAGCTCTCCCGCGCGCCCGACGCCTGCTGCGCGGCCGAAGCCTGAAGCTCCGTCGACGAGCTCTGCAGATGCTGCACTGCCGAGCCGATGCGCGTCGTGAGCGTCCCCGTCAGCCAGACGGCGATGATGATCACCGCGATGAGTGCCACGACGGTGCCGACGACGATGGTGACACGCGAAGCATTCGACGCCTCGGCGACTTCCTGGGCACGCCGGGCAAGGACGTCGCGCTCGGTCCGCTCCATCGCCGCGAGCACGACGCGGAACTCGTCCATGAACGCCTTGCCGACGCCGGTCATGACCTCCTTCCTCGTGTCCTCGAAGCCGACGGTGCGGCGCATCATCACCGTCTTCTTCAGCTCGGCCAGCTTCGAGCCGGCATAGCGGTCGGCCTCCGTGGCGCGTGCCAGCTGCGCGGGGTCGTTCGCGACGAGGTCGTGGAGATCGCTCTGGAGCTTCGGTATGACCAGGACCGCCGTGTTGTAGGGCTCGAGGTAGTTCTCGTCGCCGGTGATGACGAAGCCACGCTGGCCGGTCTCTGCATCACGAAGCGCCCCGAAGTACGCTGCGAGGTGCTCGAGCACCTTGTGGCTGCGATCCACCGCCACGCTGGTGTTCGTGAGCAGCATGATTCGCGTGTACGACACGACGCCGACCACGAGCAGCAACGCCCATGACAGCGCGAACCCGGCGAAGATTCTTTTTCCGAACGTCCACATACGTCAGGGCTCCTGGGCGGAGCGTCGCAGCTCGGTCTCGCGACGCTCGATGAGTGCAATGAGGGAAGGCACGTCGATGACGGCGCGCGCGCCGGCGCCGAGCGTCACGGTCGAGGAGAGGTGGGGCGAGACGCCCCGGCTCAGCGGGTGGAGCGCCGACGGCTCGGCGGACGCGTAGCCCTCGAGCGCGTCGAAGGCGAGCCCCAGCGGGGCCGCACGAGGCCCACACAATGCGATCCACGACGAGGCACCCGACGTGTGGCCGAGCAGCGACGCAAGCGCGAACACGGGCACCGGGTCGCCGTGGAAGCCGCACAGGCCGAGCAGCCCCGGCATGCTGCTGGGCACGCGCACGATCTTGCGATCGGTCGCGAGCGCGACAGTGTCGGTCACGCGCAAAGCATACGACACGCCTCCGACGCCGACGAGCAGCAGGTCGGTATGCCGCTCGCGGCCGGTCGACGATGCATCGACGAAGCCCAGGTCGAACGTGGCGCGCAGCTCGGCCACGCGCGCGGCGATGGCGTGATGGTCTTCGCTCACGACTGCACCTCGCGGATGGAGCGCCGCTCCGCCACGCAGAGTCGGACGAGCCCGGCGCGCGAGAAGCCGCCGCCGAACAGCAGCACGCGCGTCTCGCTCTCGTCGTCGAGCAGCGCGAGCGCCTGGTCGAGCTCGCGACGAGCCCCATCGAGGTCGCCGGTGCGCTTGGCGAGCAGCCCGAGCTGGAGCCTCGGCATCGCAAAGGTGGGGTCGAGGTACACGGCCGTGCGTCCGTGCTCGATGGCCTTCGCGCCATCTCCGCGCTGATTGCAGCCGAACGCGATGAGGTAGTGGGCCTCGGCGTCGAGCTCGTCGAGGGCGAGGAGATGATCACACACGATCGCCGCCGCATCGAGGTCCCCCCGGTTGGTGAGCAGCACGGCCTCGACCAGCGCGGTCGCAGGCTCGCGTCGTGCAGCGTCGCTCAGGGTCTGCAGGTGCTGCATCGCCTCGGCGTGACGCCCCTCGCGCAGCAGCGCGAGCACGATGTCCGGGCCAGGGGACGGCGAAGGCTCCGGTGGCAAGGTCGCGGCCTGCGACGTGAGGTCGACGATCCGGCTCGAGGCCTGCGCGATGACGTCGACCCACGTCCGGGCGTCTGCCGCGGGAGGCATCGCCCGCCCGGGCTCGCCCGCGCGCTGGTAGTAGAACGCGTCGTTCGAGTGCAGCAGATGAAACGCCTGCGACACCCCGCGCAGGGTCTCCGCGTGACCGAGGAAAAGGTACCCATCGGGCACGAGCGCGTCGCAGACGCGCGCCACGACGGACCGCATCGTCTCGGCGGAGAAGTACATCATCACGTTGCGACAGAACATCACGTCCCACGACTCCGCGCGCCACAGCGCCGGCTCCTGCGAGACGAGGTTGCTCTCCTCGAAGCGCACCATGCGCCGGATCTCGGGGCACAGCTCGTACTCGTCGCCGTGCTTCTCGAAGAAGCGCGAGACCAGTGCGTCCGACGTATCGCGCAACGACCAGGCGGAGTAGCGCGCCCGACGTGCCTTCGCGATCGCGACGGGGTTGATGTCGAAGCCGACGATCTCCACCTCCCACCCCGCGATGGGCGCATGCATCGTGAGCATCATGGCGAGCGAGTAGGCCTCTTCCCCCGACGAGCTGCCCGCCGACGCGATGCGCAGCCTGTGCTCCCCGCCACGGGCCCGCATACGCGCCGGGATCGCGACTTCCACGAACGCGTCGAGCTGCTCGTGATTGCGGAGGAAGTACGTCTCGCCGACGGTGAGCGCGCTCGCGAGGGAACGCAGCTCCTCGCTGTCGTCGAGCAGGCCGTCGAGGTAAAGCCCGTGATCTCCTCCGCCTCGCTTGCGTGTTCGCTCCTCGAGGACGCGGTGCAGCTCGTCGAGCATGGCGTGGTCCACCTCGATGCCGAGGCCGCGCGCGACGAGCTGCCGGAACCGCTGCACGACGATGAGGTCGAGCGGGCTCATGCGTGGGCTTCCATCACCGACCATACCTCGTCGGGTACGCGCAGGGCCTCCCCGAGGATGCGGACGATCTCGCCATCGAGCAGCGCGACCTGCTCGACGGCGCCGTGCTCCGCCCCTGCAAGCAGGGGAGGCAGCGTGCCGACGATTTCGGCGGACAGCGTGCGCACCCCGCGGACGGCGTCCACAGCCAGGACGAACGAGCGGTCGCGCACGGCCATACGGACCCAGCGGCCTGCGGGGCGCGTCGACGCGCCGGCGTTGCTGACGAAGCGCGCCAGGTCGAGAACGGGTACCGCCTCGCCACGAACGCGCGCGATGCCGAGCACGAACACGGGCGCACCGGCGACCGGCTCGGATGACAGGGGTCGCATGATCTCCCGTACGTGCGCGAGGCGGAGGGCGTAGGTGCCGCTCTCCATCCCGACGACGAACACGGTCTCGTCGCTGCTGCCAGGCATCGGCCCGAAAGCTCCTCGAAACGCGAACGCCTGTCAATCGAGCGGCTCCCGGTCGCCGGGGTCGCAGCTAGCGCGTGGGCAGCAGTGTCGGGGTCTCGTAGCCGCTCTGCGGATCGACCAGCGTCGTGGGCGTGCCGTACACCCGCGGTGTCGTCATGAGCCGGTACATGGCCGTGTGGAACGGCATCGACTGGTAGCGCTCGGGGAACTTTTCCATGAGCACAGCGCGCACCAGCGGGGAGCGCGCCGAGCTCATGGAGGGAAACAGGTGGTGCTCGACGTGGAGCCCGAAGTGCAGATGGTAGCGGTGCACGAAGCTCGGGACCTCGACGGACAGCGAGTTCAGCAGCGGATCGTTCACCTCGGTGAGCGGGCTGAGGTTGTGGTTCGTGAGGATGTACGAGATGACGACGAGGTTACCGATGTAGAGCGGGATGAGGAACGAGAACACGAAGGTCGACAGACCGACCAGCCACGCCACCGCCGCCCACGTGCCCCACTGCAGCGCCGCCTCGAGCGCCACCAGGCGACGACCCGCCGGCGTGAGCGCGTCCGTCTTGCGCGACCAGACGAGAAGCATCTGCGTGGACTGGCCCGTGAAGCCGAGGAGCAGCGTCAGAAAGCCGAGCGGACGGTGCCGGCCGACAACCACCTTGTCGGCGAGCCGCGCAGTCGCCGACATCTTGTACGTCTCGAGCGTCGGAAACGCGTCGGGATCGACGCCATCGCGCATCGTGTTGCCGTGGTGCGTCTTGTTGTGCCACGCCACCCAGAGCCGCGGCGACAGCGAGAACGGCAGGAAGCAGACCCACCCGATCAGCTGCCGCAAGACCCGGTTGCGCACCACGGCGCCGTGCATCGTCTCGTGCCCGACGAATGCACAGCCGGCAAAGCTCGAGCCGATGAGCAGCGACCACAGCGGCCGCGCCCATGGGCCCCCCACGTGAGCCACGAGCGCGAGCGTCCCACCGACGATGACGGCGAGGTGGAAAGCCAGCCACACGAGCCGCGAGGGGACCGGATCGAACGCGTCTGCGGGCAGCGACGGTCGGACGGCCTTGGCGTAGTAAGAAAGAGGTCGGGCTTCCACGAGAACAGTGTGGGAGCCGAGTGTCACGACCTCGTCACGGCGGAGCCATAGTTCACGGGGCCGGCGCGACGCGGTGCGGCAGTCGCTACTTTGCGACCAGCTCGGCGTCGATCTGGAGAGCGATCTGGTCACCGACCATGACGCCACCCGCCTCGATTGCCTTGTTCCGGCCGAGCCCCCACGCCTTGCGCGCCGGCGTGCCCGTCGCGGAGATGCCGCGGATCGTCGTGCCGAACGGGCTCCTGCTGGCGGGCGCCGTCGGACCATCGACCGCCAGCGTCACGGGGTGCGTCTGGCCGTTCATCGTGAGGTCGGCGGTGTCGCTGTCGCAAACCAGATCGCGGGTGAGCCGCGCGGTCGCGCGCCGCGAGAAGTCGCTCGACACGGAGCTCTTCCACCGCACCACGCGCGCGGTCGCACTCACGACGGCGGGGGTGGCGCTGTTCGAGCGCGCGGCCCCGCTGCGCGGGCGCCGTCGGCACGCTTTCCGAGCGCCGGGAGGATTCGTGAGGGGAGCTGCACATCACGGCGCCCATCGACCTCGGAGGGCCGCTTGCCGACGTGCCAGCGCGCTACACGCTCCGCTGGCCGGCGGTGCGGGTCGACCTGACGTTGACGGGTCGCCGCGTCGACCTGCTGCGCGAAGGCTTCGAGCTCGCGATCCGCGCGACGGTCGGGCCGATGGCGGGGAGGCTCGTCGCCCCGGCAGCACGACCGGTCCGCTCTACGACTCGCCCGGTCACCTCGAGCACCGCCCGTTCTCGACGGACGTTCCCCGCGTTCGCGCGGACGATCTCACCTTCGTGCGCGATGTCCAGCGCGCCGGCGCGGCCATCGGCTGGCCGCCTCGGTTCCTCGCGACGCCATGCCTCGAGCCCGGCAAGCTCTCGCCGGTGCTGCCGTCGTGGCGGCTCGCGCAGCGCCACTTCTACCTGGTGATGCCGTCGAGAAAGCGCCTCACTGCAAAGGTCGCGCGCTTCCGCGAACTGCTGCTCGAGCTCATCCGCTCCGGGCGCTTCGCCGGCCTGTAGCGCCTACGGCCGCGACGCGCGCGCGCCGCCCGTGGTGACGGCGCCGCCGAGCGACACCTTCCACGGGAACGTGAGGTCCGGCAACGAGACGCGCAGCGTGCTCGCCGTGGTCACGACACAGCTCGCGAGCTTGGGATCGACGTTCGCGCCGTCGACGACCGCACTGGCCCTCTTCTCCGTGACCGTGAGCGCGATCGTGAGCTCGCCGTGCAGCGACGGATCGCGAAGCTTCGCGTCGGCGACGCAGCGATCGAACGCGGATGCGTTGCGCTCTTTCGCGCGCGCGACGAGCGCCTCGATCACATCGGTCAGCGGCGCCGACGAGCGCGCAGCGGCCCCGCCCTGGACGGGCGCGTGCTCGGCGGCGTTCGGGTCCGTGACCACCGTGCCGCTCTGCAGCTCGGTGCGCAGCTCGGCGCCGCGGAGCGCGCCCGTGTCGTCGGCGGCTGCGAGGCGTGCCGCGCGCGACGCTGCGGACTCGCTCGGTGCGGCGTACTCGATGGCGGGCGTCTTCCTGGGGTGGGCGGCCCCGGCGACGGAGCTGAGCAGGGTCAGGGTGGACAGTGTGAGTGAACGCATCGGATTTCTACTGTCACACGCGTAAGCCAGCTCACTCCGCATCTGCCCTTACAGATCGAGCATTTCGTGGCGACGGTGTGGGCGCACTGCCGACAGCGACGGCAACCTGCGCGAAGCTAGGTGGACAGGAGTCCGCGACGCACGAGCTGCGCGCGCATCTCCCGGACTGGATTGTCACGATCCTCGACGACGATCGCATCCCACCCGCGCGCGCTGGCGGCCGCCACGTTGGTGGCGAGATCGTCGAAGAAGACGATGTCGGTTCCCTGCACACCTGCGCGTTGCTCGAGCGCCTCGTAGATCCGCGCGGACGGCTTGCGGAGGGCGAGCTCATGGCTCGCGTAGCGCAGATCGATGCGGCGCAGGATCTGATCCTCGGGCGCGCGCCAGCCTTCCATGAGCTCCCAGTGACGGGCGTTCGTGTTCGACAGGCACGCGAGGCGAATGCCGGCCGCGTGCAGCTCGTCGAGCAGCGCCGTGGCACCCGGGTAGGCGCCGTGCACGAACGCGTCGGTGGTCCGCGCGATGTCGTCGGCACCGACGCCGAGCAGCGCGGCGCTGTCGCGGTGGAAGTCGTCGGGCGTGATGTGCCCGTGCTCGAGCGCATGCACGTGCACCTCGACGGCCCGGCGCAGCATGTCGTCCTTCAGCCGGGCCTCCACGTCGCCGCGCAGCGACGAGAGACCGGCACGCTCGAACGCATCACCCCAGCCGTTCGAGATCCGCACGAGCACCCGCCCCAGATCGAAGCAGACCAGGCGGCTCATCGGCTTGCCAGGAGCCGCGTGAGGTCGGCGACGATGCGGTCCACGGTACCGTCCCCCTTGATCGACCCCGCGATCTGCTTGCCGCTCGCCCGGCCTTCCTCGTCGGGCAGCGCGAGGAGCGGGATGTACTGCGAGACGTAGCCGGCCTCGCGCAGGCGCTCGGCATCGCGATCGAGGTCGTACTCGACGAGCCGCAGGTCGCCGAGCTGCTCGTCGAGCGCGCCGCGCTGCACGGCGTCGTGGAGCTTGCGGCACGGCTCGCACCACGTGGCGCCGACGTACACGAGCACACGGCGCCCCTCACGCACGGCGCGCTGCCGCTGCGTCATCACGAACGGCGCGACGGGCCCGGCCGCGGCGGGGACCCAGTCGATCTTCTTCGGGA
This sequence comes from Myxococcales bacterium, assembly GCA_043729375.1. Lineage (GTDB taxonomy): Bacteria > Myxococcota_A > Polyangia > Palsa-1104 > Palsa-1104 > JBDTCO01. The sequence goes on along the minus strand of JAYTLP010000156.1, from coordinate 3,746 downwards.
GCCGGGGAGCTCCGCAGCCCACGAGCGCGAGCGCGAGGAGGAGGCGCATGACGTGGCCAGCCTAGCATCGCGCTGGATCGAAGAACTGGCTTGTGGTGGGATTCTTTCTTACACTTGCATACATGTGGGATAAACGAATGGCCTCATCCTCTCCCCAGCTCACCCGCCGCGCGGGCCTCCGCGTCGTTGCCGGTGGGCTCTGCAACGAGCTCGCCGATGAGGACGAGCAGCTCGGCCTGCTGCTCGACGTCTCGGAGACGGGTCTCCGCATCGAGCGGCCGCATCGGGTGATGGGCTCGCGCGGCAAGGAGCGTGTGGTTCAGCTCGAGTTCGAGCACCCGGCGGTCGACGAGCTCATCTGGGCGAAGGGCGTCATCCGTTTCGACCGGCTCGAGCCGGTGCGCGACGAGACCTTTGTCACGCGCGTACGCCGGACGAGCGGCGTCGAGATCGTGGCCGCGGCCGCGAAGCACCTGCGCCTTCTGCGCGAGTTCGTGCTCGACATGCGGACCGATCAGCGACAGCTCGACATGATGGTCGCGATGTAGGCTGCCCGCGCCTCCACGAGCGCGCAGGGCTCGAGCTCGCGCGCGCGGTGAAGGCGGCGCACGCACGTCTCCGCGTCTCCTGATACGGCAGCCGACTCGGCGACGCGGAGCTGCCACAGCCCCGGGTGCTCGAGGGTGCGACCGAGCCCGTGCACGACGAACCCCACCGCGATCGCGGCGAGCAGCCGTCGGTCGGCGCGCGTCCACGCGAGCCCCGCCAGCGGTGCGAGCGCGACGACGAGCGGCAGGCGGTAGCGCGTGCTCGGGTGGAACAGCGTCGTCACTGCAAAGATGCCGAGCACGACCGGCACGAGCAACGCGCCGCGCCGCTCGCGGATCGCGAACCACGCCCCGACCACGCCCCAGCTCGCGAGCAGACCGAACGACACGCAGAGCAGGCGCAGCGTCCACAGCTCGCTGCGCTCGCCGTACCAGCCGTAGTCGAACGAGGTCTCCTCGTCGCGCAGGGTGAGGAGCGCTTTCATCGGCGCTCGCTCGAGCCAGCCGATCCACGAAACCGACGGGCGCGGCGCTTCCGGGTGCGCGAGACGTTCGCGCGCCTGGTCGACGACGCTGAACGCGCCGACGTGCGCCTCGCCTTTGCTGCGAAACGTGTCGAGCTCGCCCGTCCAGTCGCTGCGTGTCGCGGTGGCCGCGGTGCTCGACACGAGGATCACGGGCACGAACACTCCGGTACGCGCCTTCACGTAGATTCCGTGTCCGACGAGCGGCGCGAGGATGGCGAGCGCGAGCACGAGCGACCGACGCCACGACAAGCGCAGCCGTTCGAACACGAAGAGCGGCAGCATGACGAGCAGGCTCGCGCGCGCGAGCACCGAGAGTGCGAGCAGCAATCCACCCCAGGCCTCGGCGCGTGGCGTCTCCCCGGCGAGCCGGTCGATCGCGAGCAGCAGCAGCGTGAGGCCAACCGTCTCGGACAGGACCTTGCTCTGATAAAAGAGCAGCGGGCCGTAGAGGAGCATCGCGGCCATCGCAAACGGCGCCGCCCGCGCGCCGAAGAGTCGCGTCGTCACGCGACCGACGAGCCACAGGTCGAGGGCGCCCAGCACCACCTGCACGACGGGCACCGTCATGTCGTGCGCATGCGCCCCGAAGAGCGCGAGAAAGTAGCCATACAGCGGGGAGAAGGCGAGCAGCGTGGGGTCGGCGTGCTGCCCGAGGCGCACGCGCCGCGCCTGCTCGAGGTAGACGAGCGAGTCGTAGAGCGGACCGTCGACGAACGGCAGCGCGGCGTACTCGAGCAGGTAGACGAGCCCGACGAGCAACGCGAGCATCGTCAGTGCCAGGGCATTGCGGGCTCCGACGCTCCACTTTCCGTCGACGACGACGCCCATCGGTGTAGTCTCCTCCGCGCCCATGAAGCCCTGGCGACGAGCGGAGCGTACTCTCATCGAGCGGCTGCGTACGCCCGAGGCCGTGCAGCGCCACCTGCGCGCGCTGCCGTACAACCGCGAGCGCGGCGGCGAGACGTTGCGCGGTTTCCGCGGCGTCGTGCGGCACCGCGTCGCGCACTGCCTCGAAGCCGCGCTGTTCTCCGCCACGGTGCTCGAGCAGCACGGATACCCGCCGATGGTGCTGAGCTTCGAGTCGCAGGATGGCCTCGACCATGTGCTCCACGTGTTCCGGCGCGACATCGACCGCGGTCCGTGGGGGGCCATCGCCCGATCGCGGGACGAGGGCCTCCACGGCCGCGCGCCGATGTACCGCTCGGCGCGCGAACTCGCCGCGAGCTACATCGATCCGTACGTCGACAAGACCGGGCGCATCACGGGCTTCGCGGTCGTCGACCTGCGCGAGCTGCGCGGCTACGACTGGCGCCAGGGCGAGAAGAACCTGTGGAAGGTCGAGCGCCACCTCATCGAGCAACCCCACGACCGCCTCGCGATGTCCGATGCGAGATACGAGGCGCTGCATCGGCGTTACGTGGCATGGCGAGAGCTTCACCCCACCGAGCCCCCCGACTACTACGACCACACCACGCACTGGTGGTAGCTGTGTCGTTTTGCCCCTCTACGACACGAACGCCCCACGCTGTGGCGCTCGGGCATTACCTAGCTACGCGCGACCTCACGTGGCGTCCCCCTTGCACTTGCGGAGCCTCATGCGAACACTTCGACTCACATTGGTTTTCGGAGCGACCTTGCTCGGGTCGATGGTCTTGCCCGCCGCGCACAACGTCGCGCACGCACAGATCATCATCGTCGGACCACCCGAGCCCATCGTCGAGCCCATGCCGGTCGCGCCGTACTCGGGTGCCGTGTGGACGCCGGGGTACCATCGCTGGCAGCGCGGTCGCTACGTGTGGGTCGGCGGCCGCTATGTTCGCGGTCGTCCCGGCTATCTGTGGGCACCGCACCGCTGGGATCGAGAAGGCGGCGGATGGCGCCATCACCCGGGTCGCTGGGAACGGCACTAAGAAAACCAGAGTCGCAGGCGCCTCGTGAAACGACGGCTCGGCCACGAAGCCGCGTGCATCTGCGTGCTCGCAGCGCTGGCGGGCTGTCATGCCGAGGCGGCCGACGGTAGGCCGTGGATCCACGATATTCGCTTCGTCGGGGTTCACAGCGTCAATCCGGCGGACATCAAGGCCAAGATCTCGGTGCAGAAGACCTCCTGGATTCCGTGGGCCGCCAAGAAGTACCTCGACCCGTACGCGGTCCCGGGCGATCGCGTACGGGTCGAGGCGTTCTACCGCGACCAGGGCTACTACGCCGCGCACGTGACGAAGGCGGAGGTACTGAAGCGCAGGTCGAAGAAGCCGTCTGTCGACATCGTGTTTCACGTCGAGGAGGGTCAGCCCGTTCGCATCGCGCAGCTCGAGCTCCACGGGCTCGAGTCCACCGGCAAGGACCAGAAGAAGATCGAGAACCTCCTCCCGCTGCGGCTCCAGCAGCGGTTCGTCTACGACACGTACCTGACCGAAAAGACGCTGCTCGCGAACCGGCTCCAGCTGCTCGGGCACCCGTGGCCCAAGGTGACCGGCGCCGTCGAGGTGGACCGCGACTCGCGCACGGCAGCAGTGACGGTCAACGCCGTACCGGGGCCGATCGCGCACATCGGGTCGATCCGCATCGAGGGGGAGAAGCAGACCCGCGCCATCGACATCGTGCGCACCTCCGATTTGTACGTAGGTCGCCTCTACTCGCCGAACGAGATCGAGACGGCACGCGGTCGTGT
>JAYTLP010000155.1:0-8789 GCA_043729375.1 Myxococcales bacterium | reverse complement strand
TTCGACCCCGTTCGCGCGCGTGCGATGACGGCAGTAGCCCGCGATGCCGTGCTCCTTCGCACCGGTGAACGGATACGCGCCCTGCATCCAGGTCAGCTCGAAGTGCTGCAGGAACGTCGGCGTGAGACCCTCGAGGTGCGGGACCGGCTCGGCGGTGCGCGCAGGCAGGACCCGGGGCGGCTCGTCGATGACGATACCGGAAGCACGTGGCAGGCCGAAGCTCACGAGCGTGCGCGCGCAGAGCTGGCCGGCCTGCGCGATCGTCGACTCGACGCTCGTCACGTACTTCCCCTCGCGGAGCACGCGCGCCTCGCACGTCGCTCGCACCTCTGCAGCCACGGGGCCGAAGAACGCGCAGTCGACGGTGAGCGGCCTCCGCGCCTTATCGACGAGCGTGCTCGCGAGCCGATACGCGGTTGCGGCCACGGCGCCACCGAACGTGGCGCGACCCTGCGCCCACGAGCGCGGGTAGCTGCCCTCGGCGGTGGCGCCGCGCGCCGGCCAGCTCGTGACGGTCTCGAAATCGGTTGCGGTTGCGGTTGCGGTTGCGGTGCCGGTGCCCGTCTCCACGCTACCCACGCGCCTGCTTCACCATCGCGACGAGGGCCCGGCGTACCTCGTCGGGCGTGGCGAGCGGTTGCGAAAATGGCAGGCGGATCGGACGAGGCCCATCGGCGGTGACGGCGGACATCTCGAAGCCGTAGCGATCGACCGACGTCATCGTGGCCGCCGTCGTGTCCTTCGCCTGCGAGAACGCCTTGCAGTACTCGACCAGCGACGCGCCGTGATCGGCGTTCATGTGCGCGAGGATCCCGGCCGCGTGCGGGGCGAGCGGGTCGGGCGTGGCGCGCCCGAAGTCCTTCGCCTCGACCCACGACATGCGACCGTAGCCACCGATGTAGCGCACCGCCTCGATGGCGAGCGTCCACACGTGGAAGTCCCCGAAGCCGGCGTAGCGCGCAGCGTTCGGGTGCACGGCGACCATGGATGCGAGCGCTTCCTCGCGTTCGGCGCCGTCGACCACTCGCGCAGGGCCCACGAGCGTCACGCGGGCCCGCGCCAGCGGATCGCCGTCCCCCGGCTCCACGACGAGTAGGGACGCGCGCACGTCGGCGCGGAGGTTGCGCGTGTGCTCGGCCATCTCGCTGATGACGAACACGGGCGCACCCGCGTGCAGCGCGTACGTCACGAACGACCCGTACGGATAGCCGCGCTGATCGAGGGTGCACAGCGTGCCCGTACCGATCGACGCGGCCAGGGTGTGCGCGCGCTCGGCGTGCGTCGGTGTCGGTACGTTTGCGTCGTACAGCAGCGTTTGCGACGTGCCCCCGCTCGCGTGTGCGTCCTTCGGCTCGCTCATGCCCATCGCATAGCATATGAATGCTTTGCCAATTCGTGTGAGCCTCGAGATTCATGAGCAAGGCCCTCTTCGCCGCACTCCTCGCCCTTTGCCCCGCGTGCAACATCATCAAGGCGATCCACACCGCCGAGCAAAAGCCCGACGAGATCATCGCGGGCAAGACCCAGACCGAGCTCGACAAGCTCGACAAGGGCGGCGACGTCGACCTCGATCTCGACGGCACGGCCGACGCCACCGTCACCGTCACCGGTAGCACCGTGACGCAGGTCTGGCACGGCGAGTCGCGCGATCGCATCAAGGTCACCTTCTCGCCGGGCGTGGTCGACATGGTCGGCGACCTCGACGAGGACGGTCGCACCGACTTCGTGTTCCACAGCGAGAACAACACCGAGGTCGAGACGCGCGACCGCAACTTCGACGGCACCGAGGACTGGCGCCGCACGCGCGTCATCACGGGCGCGACCGACGAAGATCCCGGCACGGTGGCCGACACCGTCGAAGAGCTGAAGCACGGCAGCTTCGTCCAGGTCTCGACGAGGACGCACGGCGAGAAGCAGGACTCGTGTCCGCCGGACATGACGCCGCCTCCCACGGGCGGCGGCGGCGATGGCGTCACGTGCGATGGCTCGCAGGGCGCAGCGCCGAAGAGCTCGAGCGCCAACGGACCGAACCACTTTCCGGGCGTGCACATCCACGACGGCGGTGACGCGGGGGCCTGCACCACCGAGGAGCGTCGCGCGCTCGTCGCGGTGTTCAACCAGACCATCCCCGCCACGCTGCGCTACCTCAAGCACTGGAACCTCACCCAGGCCGTCATCTATGCCAACGGGATCCACACGCGCGCGCTGCACGTCTCGTGCAATAACACCTGCACCTACGCGACGACGGACCTCGTCCCGTCGAGTCGCGTAGGCGCCTCGGTGGTCATGAACATCGGCGTCCAGCGGCTGCTCGCCCACGACGGTGCCCACGCGCTGTCCGATCCGGGGGTGCAGGGCACGCTCACCGAGACGCTCGCGCACGAGCTGCTCCACTTCGTCGGAATCGATCACGGCGACGGCTGGTCGGAGGGGGCCGACCTCGTCTACGGCTGCGCCCGTCGCATCGCCGATTGCAAATCGCACCTCATGACCGCGCGGACGATGGACTCGGCGCGCGACTGCACCGTGTGCGCGAGCGACGACAAGCGCGTGCAGTGCGGCGCCACGCAGCGCGGCCTCGTCGGCGAGGACGACCAGTGCTCCCCGCGCGGCCTGAACAACGTCCCCATGGGCACTCTCGACGTGTGCCTGGTCAGCGAGAACCCGAGGGAGACCTCGCCGTGCACGTGCTGCAAGGTGATCGCGTGGACCTATTGCGACGACACGCGCATCACCGACAAAGATCGCCCGACCTACGAGATCGACGCGCCCGCGTGCTGCCTCCACTGCACGACGGGCGCGAACGACGGCCCCTGCAACAACGCCAACCTCGTCGACAAGCGCTGCACCATCATGCCGGGCTGCGACTACTGAGCAGCTCGGCGAGCGCCACCTCGTCGATCAGCTTCGTGCCCTTCTTCTCGGCGTCCTTGAGCTTCGCCGCGCCGACGTCCGCGCCCGCGACGAGGTAGGTGGTGCCCTTCTTCACGCTCTTGTCGAAGCGCCCGCCTGCACCCTCGATATCGGCCTGGATGTCGCCGCGTGCTCGCGACAGCGTACCCGTCACGCAAAAGGACAGCCCCGCGAGCGGACCCGTGCTCACGGGCTTCGGCTCCGTCGGAGACACCCCGCGCGCGACCAGCTTGTCGAGCAGCGGGCGCCCCGCCTCGAGGAACGCAGCGACCGCGTTCGCGCGCTCCTCGCCCCAGCCGTGCAGCGCGAGCAGTGCTGCCTTCACCTCCGCGGGGCTGGCCGCGAGCAGCGCCTCCAGCGACTCGTAACGCTCCGCGATGGCGTTCGCCCACACCTCGCCGATCTTCGGGATGCCGAGCCCGACCAGGAGGCGGGTCAGCGTCGCGTTCTGCTTCGCCTTGTCGATCGACGCGACCACGGCCTCGGCGCTCTTCTTGCCGACGCGGTCGAGCGACTCGAGCTGCGCAGCCGTGAGGTCGAACAGCTCGGCGACGTCGCTGACGAGGCCCGCCTCCACGAGCTGCTCGACGAGCTTTTGCCCCACGTTCTCGATGTTCATCGCGTCGCGAGTGCAGAAGAACTCGATGGCGCGCGTGCGCTGCTCGGGACAGCCGAGCGTGTTCGGGCAGCGGAGCGCGACCTCGCCGTCCTCGCGGAGGAGCGCGGTGCCACACGAAGGACAGACCGACGGCTCGACGATGGGCACGCGGTCCTGCCCGCGCGACGTCACCATGATGACGTAGGGGATGATCTCCCCGGCCTTCTCGATCAGCACCTGATCGCCGACGGCCACGTCGAGGCGCTGGATCTGGTGCCAGTTGAAGAAGCTCGCGCGCTTCACGGTCGTGCCGGCGAGCTCGACCGGATCGAAGTGCCCGAGCGGCGTGATGTTGCCCGTGCGCCCGACGTTCACCTCGATCGACCGCAGCGTCGTGACGAGCTGCTCCGCCGGGAACTTGTAAGCGATGGCCCAGCGTGGCGCGCGGTTCGTCGCGCCGAGGAGCCTGCGCTCGCCCAGATCGTCGACCTTCACGACCACGCCGTCGACCGCATAGCCGAGGCGGAGGCGCCGGTCGGCCCACGCGAGGATGGAGGCGAGCAGCGCGTCCAGGGACTCGACGCGGGCCACGTCGGTCGAGACCGGGAGGCCGAGCTGCGTCATCCACGCGAGCAGCTCGAAGTGCGTCTTCAGCGCCGGGCCGCGGCCACCCGCGACGACGACCTCGTACGTGAAGAGGCGCATCGGTCGACGCGCAGCCTCCTGCGGATCGAGGAGCTTGAGCCCGCCACCGGTGGCGTTGCGCGGGTTCTTCCACGGCTCTTCACCGGCGGCGATGCGCGCGGTGTTCACGCGCTCGAACGCGTCGCGGTTCATGAATACCTCGCCGCGCACGTCGACCGTGATCGGCTCGGCGAGCCTGAGCGGCAGCGCACGCATCGTGCGCAGGTTCTGCGTCACGTCCTCGCCGGTCGTACCGTCGCCGCGAGTCGCGCCACGCACGAACACCCCGTCGACGTAGGAGAGCTCGATGCCTATGCCGTCGATCTTGGGCTCGACCACGAACACGGCATCCGTGCCGTCGAGCCCCTTCTTCACCCGCGCGACGAAGGCCGTCAGCTCCTCGGCGGAGTACGTGTTGTCGAGCGACAGCATCGGCGTGTCGCGCGTGACCTTGCCGAACGACGACAGAGCCGCGTGGCCGACCCGCTGCGTCGGCGACCAGGAGACGACGAGCCGAGGGTGAGCATCCTCGAGGTCGCGCAGCGCGCGGTACCTCTGGTCGTACTCCAGATCCGAAATCGTCGGCGCATGCTCGACGTGATAGCGCCGATCGTGCGCGATCAGATCTTCGACGAGCGTGAGGTAGCGGGCTTCCGAGACCATGCCTTACAGAATGTCGGGATCGTCCGGCTCGTCTGGCCGGCGGACGCGGCGCACGTTCGGGTCCGACCCGTCGGTGTCGTCCCCGCCGTCCTCCACGAGCTCGATTTCACCGGTGCCCAGGATCATCTCGCCGCTGTCGGCGTTGCTGATGGCCGGCGCGTCGTCGAGAATCTCGCCGTGCTCCTCGGCGGCGAGCACGTCGTCGTCATCGCCTTCGTCCGGGGACAGCGGCGCCGCGGGCTCGGGCTCGAGCTTGTCGGCGAGGCCCGACAGATCCTGCATCGCCACGCGCGGCAGGGGGCCGGTGGGCGGCTCGTCGTTCTCCCCCTGTTCACGGGGCTCGTTGCCGTCGGGGGCGAGCACGATCTCGGAAAGGCCGCTCTGGACCCTGTCCGGCTCGGGCAGCGGCCACGAGCCCGACAGCGCGTCGACCTCGTCGGACGGCGCATCTGGGAGCTCCTCGAAGGGCGCTTCCACCCTGCGGCTCGCGCCACTACGGCGGCTCTGCGGGTTCGAGGACGCGCGCACGCCCTTTTCGACCTCTTGCGGCGCCGGCGCCTGTTCGCGCGCATCACGCACGAGCTTGCGGCCGCGCACACAGCCCGCGTTGACCGTGACGGAGAACGCGCGGCCGGCGAAATACGCGTCGATGGACGCCTTCGTCTGCCAGAACACATCCTGCATCTGCTGGCCCTTGCCCGCCACCGACTTCCATCCCGACAGCGGGCCGTACTCGATGATCGGCGCAAAGAAGAACTCGCGGCTCGACTTGAAGAGCAGCTCGAACGACTCGTACTCGACGCGCACGTCGGAGAGCCCGGCGTCCTCGAACCACGCGGCGGCCTGCTCGAGCGGGGGATAGCGCGTGAGGTAAGCGTCCAGGCGATCGATGGCATCCTTGAAGTCGCCCTTGATGAGCACCTCGCGGAAGATGTCGTAGAACTCGCCGAACGTGCCTGCAAGCGGGTACGTGGCAACGACTTCACCGCCGACCTTGGCCACGCGCGCACACTCGCGGATCGCAGGCTCGGCGTCGTCGATCTGTTGAAGGCCGGCGTTGGCGATGACGAGATCGTAGACCTGCTCCGCGAACGGCAGCTTCGGCAGGCTCGCCTCCGATCGAAAGAAGATTCGCTTGCCCGAGAGCTTGCCTGCCTTGGTGCGCGCCTCGTCGAGCAGCGGCGACGAGGTGTCGATCGCGATGATGCGGCCTGCCTCGTCCATGCGCTTGAGGAGCTCGAGGGACGGGTAGCCGGTGCCGCAGTTGGTGTCGAGCACCATGGCCTTGTTGGGCACCGCGAGGTCGCGCAGTAGCATTCGCCCGAAGCGCCGCGACCACAGAGGCACGACCTCCGTGTCGTAGAGCTTGGCGAGCTTGTCCTCCTTGAAGGTGCGCTTGGACATGGGCCGAAGCCCGAGTGTAGACGATCCGCGGCGTTATTGGCCTGCAGCCACGGCCGGCGCTGTGGCCGGTCGAGGGACCGACATCGCTGCAATCTCCTGGTCGGCGCGGTCCTTCTGTCCGCACGCGGCGTAGGCCTTCGATGCGGTCACGTGCGCCTCGGGCGGCACGTAGGAGCGCTTCGTGATCCCGTCCGCGGTCGCGCACGCGAGCTTGGCGTCACCAACAGCGAGGGCCGCGTCGACGACGAGGCGCTGCGCGTCGAGCGTCTGGCGGTTGACGAGGTTGACCCTGGCGAGATCGAGCGCCTTCTTTCTGTCGGCCGCTTCGCCCGTGGACAGATAGAAGCGCGCGGCGTGGTCCGCGTACGTGAGCCTGAACTCCTCGAGCAGCGGCTCGTAGCGCTTGGCCGCATCCGCGCGCAGCGTGGCGGCACGCGCCTTGTCGGTGTCGGCGAGCAGCGCCGCGAGCTGGCCCTCGTACTCCGGGTCGTCGGCGTCGGCGAGCGGCCCGAGCAGCGCTTGCGCCTTGTCCTTGGCTCCGGTGACCGCGAGCACCGAGGCGAGGTGTGCGACCACTTGGCGGCTGCCGGGCAGGCGATCGTGCGCCGCGGAGAACAGCTCTCTCGCGCGCGCCAGGGAGCCCGAGCGCTGCTCGAGGTAGCCCTCGTTGAAGTAGATCGTGGTGAAGGGGAACGGGGACACGTCGCGGTATGCCGCCTGTGCGGCCTCGAAGAGCTTCTTGGCCGCCGAGAGGTCGCCCCGGTCACCGAGGACAATGGCGTACGCGCCGAGATTCTCGATGGTGGGGAACTGTCTCGCCTCGTCCTGCCGGTACGAAAAGACGGCCTCTTCGTTGCGACCGCGCGCCTGATCGATGGCCATCCGCTCCCGGACGAGCTGGCCGGCCGGCTCGCCGAGCTTCACGGCCTGATCGAGGTCGTGCGTTGCGTCGTCGAAGCGGTGGAGCGCCTTCATCACGAGCGCGTGGGAGTGCCACGCGAGCGCCGACGTCGGCTGTGCCTTCAGCAGCTCGTCGGCGAGGTGCCACGACTCGCGGAGATCGGCCACGCTGCCCGTCATCTGCGCACGCAGCACGTGCAACACGGCCATGTAGCCGTTCGGCTCGACGCTCTTCGTCTTGCGCTGGACACCCTCCTGCGCCGCGATCTGCGAGGACAGGTTGGCCAGCGCGAGCTCGCCTTCGTTGGTGGCAAACTCTGCCTGCGACAGCGGTGTGGCGGCACCCCGGCTGCGACCCGCGGTGCCGTCAGAAGCGGCAGCCGCGCCGTTCCGCATCGCAGGAGGCGCCGCTGTCGTTGGTGCTGGGTAGTGGTCGGTGCAGCCCGAGAGAGCGAGCGCTCCCGCAATCAACCGGAGGCGCGCTCGTGTCATGGAAAGACCCCTGCTTACTGCGCGGCCCCGAGAAACGGAAACGTGTTGTTGGTCGGCGTGGAGTCGGGATCGGCGTTGATGCCATCCTTCACGCCGCAGGCGCCGGGCGTCGAGTTGAGGCAGCCCGCCGCGCTGACCGCGGCCGCGGACGCGAGCGCGGAGTACGTGATGTCGATGGTGTCGTACGTCGGCGTGCGGCCGCCGCAGTCGGCGTTCGTGATCCCGAGCGCGCTGGCCTCGACGGCGAGGTAGGTGGTGCAGGTGCCGGAGCCCGTGTTCACGAACAGCACGTCCTTCGAGAGCACCGTGGCGAGCGTGGTGTAGTCCGGGTTGCCGTTGGCGCCGTAGGCGAGCTGGTTGCCGCAGCCGTCGCCTGCCATGAGACCGTCGCTGGTGCCATCGAGCGCGTCGTAGACCGCCAGGTTGGCGCGGAATGTCTCGATGACCGTCTTTGCGCCCGCGTCGGCCGAGAGCTTGAGGGCCCCCCAGCTGGCAGGGTTGGACTCGGCGTTGTAGGCGTCCTGCTTGGCGTGGTGGGTCTCCGCCGCGTTGGTGTCGCCATTGTCCCAGAACGGGTCCGTCAGCGCCGTGTTGACGCCGGCGCGCCCCATGCGGTCGACCTGCGCGCCGAGCGCGGGTGGCGCGGGGAAGTTGCTGCCACCGTCGCCCGTGGCCCCATCGCCACCGGCGTCCATGTTCGGAACGGCCTGATCGACCGAGCCATCCTTCGTCGTGCCGTTGTCATCATCGCCGCACGCGCCGAGGCCGAGCGCGAAGAGCGGCAATGCCATGATCGCAATTTTTCGCATGGGTCAGCTCCCTCTTTACTTGGTGGTGGCGGCCCAGACACCGAGCGTGGAACCGCCCGTGGTCATGAGGGACTTGTCGACCGTGACGACGAGCGACAGCACGATGCCCGAGGTCTTCTGGTTCTGGGTGAGCGTGGTCACGAGCGCAGGCTTGGCCGCCTCGACGCACGCGACGTTGTCGGCCGTGACCGGGACGCGAAAGAAGTCCTTCGGCGGGCTGGTCGCGATGCAGTCGGTGGTGAGCTTGCCGACGATTGCATTGCGCGCAGCCGTCGTCAGGATCGGGCAGCCCGGCGAGGCCGTATCGGGGCCCTTGATGTATGCCG
>JAYTLP010000154.1:0-10773 GCA_043729375.1 Myxococcales bacterium | reverse complement strand
AGGCGAGGCGGACCGGGTCCACGCCGAGGTGCCAGCCGACGCGCAGTGCCCACATGAGCGCGATCGTGCGGGTCACCCCACCGTGCACCCAGCGTCGGGCACTGGTAACGACCTGCTCGTCGAGGCACATGAACGTACCGCGCCCGCGCAAGCGGCGAACCAGATCGAGGTCCTCGCACACCGGCAGGTCCTCGAAGCCGCCCACGGCATCGAACGCCCGCCGCGTGACGAAGAGAGCCTGGTCACCACTCGCGGAGCACATGATCCGGCTCCGGAGGTTGATGATCCCGGCCGCCGCGTGGAGCCGCGGGTCGGACGAGTCGATGCGGAGCTTGAAGCAACCCGCGATCGCGCCCGCTGTCACCGCACGCTCGACCGCGGCGCTTGCTCCAGGCGGCAGACGGGTGTCGGCATGGAGGAACAGGAGCGTCGGTGCAAAGCTGGCTCTCGCGCCCGCGTTCATCTGCGAGGCCCGGCCGCGGCGCGCTGCGATCACGCGAAAGCCGAGCACATGCGAGCGAGCCTCGAGCAGCGCCGCGGTCCCGTCAGTGCTTCCGCCGTCGACGACGACGACCTCGCTCGTGGCCGAAAGCTCGTGGAGCTGCTCGCAAAGGCGGTCCACGAGGGCACGCTCGTCGAGCACGGGCACCACGATCGCGACCGCGCGTGTCGTCATCGAGCCAGGTGCTCGTCGTTGAGCCGCCAGTCGTATTCGATGTAGGCAATGCGGGCGTCGGTCGGCAGCTGTGCGTCGGGCGCGCGATAGCGGTTGATCCAGGCGATGACCTTCGCCGGGTCCTTGCCGAAGTCACCCTTGTACCAGTCGAAGATCTGCGAGAGCCGCAGCGTCTTGCCATCGAGTGCGACGTTGCGCTTGTCGGCGATGAACTTGCGCGTCTCGCGATCGAGCTGCGCGTCCAGGCGGTCCGCGACGAAGGCCTCGCGCGGCAGCTCGGGGCAGCCTGCCGATGCGCAGTTGAGCGCCATGTGCACGCGCGGATCTTTGAACTGCGGCCGGATGATCTCGCCCTCGAGGTCCTTCAAGTTGATCGCCTTTTTTCCGACGACAAACTTGGTGAAGTAGAAGAACGAGACCTTCTCGTCGTTCACGCTCTTCAGCTTCGGGAGCCGGTCGAGCACGTTCTTCCACACGAGCACGTTGTACGCGTCGAGGTAATAGGCCTCCCTGGCCGCGGGCGTGGGGTAGGCGTCGGGCGTGGCAGCGGGCGACGATGCTGCCACCGCCGCGTACAGCCGCTCGACCTCGCGCCGATCGATATCGGCGTAGCGAACGCGCCCCGCGTCGTCGACGTGTCGTGCGAGCAGCGCAGTCCACTGGGCAACGGGGAACGGGACGACGGCCCGGCCGAGCTCGTCGGCCGCGGGCGCCACCGTGCCGCCGCGGGCGGCAGGCGAGACGAGCCCGAACATCAATGCGGCGCCGAAGAGAAGAAGGCTGCGCGTGGGTTTCATTGCGTCGAAGCTACCCCGGCGGGGTTTGCGCTGCCATGCGCGGCCGCCGACGAAATGCCCCAGTGGCGCGTTTCGCCCCTTCCTGCCGGTGCCGCAACTACGCGAACGTGGCGGCATCGCTCCCCGCGAACGAACGGCACGGGTCGTGCGTAGCCGAGCGCGAATCCGACGAAGACCGAAAGAGAGCGACCATGAACAAGATGATGCGAGTGTTTGGCGGCCCGGCGTTGCTGGGCATGCTCTGCTGCGCGGCACCTGCGCACGCGGACGTTGAGAACAACCCGACCACGATGACCGAGACAAAGACGAAGAAGAAGGTCAAGTCCAACGGCGACGTGGAGACCAAGACCAAGACCAAGACGGTCACGAAGGCCGGCACGGAGACGGAGACGAGCAAGACGGAGACGAGCAAGACGGAGACGCGGGCCGGTGTGGCCGCAGAGGAAATGGGCGACGGTGCGAAGCGCAAGCACCACGTCAAGCGCGCGACCGACACCGACACGAAGACAGCCGAGACCGACTCCAGGGCAGTCGTCAAGACCGATACCAAGACGGACACCAGGACCACCGACACCAAGGTCACCGATTCCAGGGTCACCGCTGCCAAGCCGCTCGCGGCCGACAACACCGGAAAGAACGACCCGGACCGCTCGCGCGTCGGCGAGAAGCCGACGGCCGACCAGGCGAAGAACAACAGGTCCGACGTCGACATCATGGCGCAGATCCGCCGCGAGGTGATGGCCGAAAAGGGCCTCTCGACCTCCGCTCACAACGTCAAGATCGTCGCGGAGTCGGGGCTGGTCACGCTGAAGGGGCCGGTCAAGTCGGTCGAAGAGAAGGCGCTCGTCGCGCAGAAGGCCGTGAGCGTCGTCGGCGTGAAGAACGTCCGCAACGAGCTCGAGATCGCACCGTAACAGCGCTTCGACCGACCCTCCTCGCAGCCGCGGGGAGGGTCGCCTCGCGTCGACACCGGGTGGCGAGACGCACCGGCCGTGGCGCACATCGCCTCGCAAGTCGCGGGAATGTGCGTAGCAACCAGTCACGCGTCTTTCAGCCACTCCTTTGTGCCGAAAAGATCGAGATGCGCTGGTCGTGGCGCTGGTTCTTCCACGGCCACCTCGTCCGCAACATCACGACCATCGAGCCGAAGCCCGTGCTCCTCATGGCCAGGAGCGACGACGCGAAGCCAGCGCAGCCGCCGCTCGAGATTGCCAGGACGCTCGGGTCGGTGCCGGCCGCTGGCCTCCAGCGGCTCGCCGGCATCGATGGGCAGTTCTTGATCATCGAAGAGAAGCACGACGGCCACGAGCTCTGGCTGCATCACGTGGAGCCGACCATCGAGAACATGGCTTTCCCGCCATCGGCGTTCGTCTCGCTCGATCCGTTCGACAAGGGCTACACATTTGCGGACTTCGTCGAGCTCCACCGCCAGAAGCTGACCGACGTGTACGTGGTCCGAGCAGGTCCAAGCCGCTCTGCTCGCCAGATGTCGCACGCGCGAGGTGGGGCGCGGCGACAATGCGCCCGCAGCACCGCTCACATGGACATCTGTCCGGGCGGCCCGTGCACTCGACGGTGCGTTTTTTTTCGCACGCTGCCGTCGTGAGGCTCCAGCGTGCGCTCTCCGCGAAGGGCGAGCACGTGAGCGATACCGGGAAGCTCGACGGCGAGACCGAGGCTGCGCTCCGTCACTTCCAGAAGAGCCATCGCCAGCCGGACACGGGAATGCCGGACTGCGAGATGCTGAATCTGCTCGGGCTCGATGCGTCCGAGGTCCACGGAGGCAAGGGTGACAGCGATACCAGGCGCACCTGGGATCGTGAAGTAAGCGCCACGCCGCCTCGCCGAAACCGCGTGTTACGTTTCGCGCATGGAGCTCTCGGTCGTCGTGCCTTGCCTCAACGAAGAGGCCAACATCCCCGAGCTCGTGACCCGCGTCGGCGAGGCGTTCAAGGTCGGTGAGCTCGACGGAGAGCTCGTGCTGGTCGACGACGGCTCCACCGACGATACGTGGGCCGTCATCGAGAGAATGACGGCGCAGTATCCGTTCGTCGTGGGGCGCCGCCACCTGCAGAACCGCGGCATCGCCCTGTCGTGGAAGACCGGCGTCACCACTGCGCGCGGTGACCTCGTCGCCATCCTCGATGCCGATCTGCAGTACCAGCCCGAGGACCTGCTCCGCCTCTACCGCGAGAAGCTGCGCTCGAACGTCGATGTGATGCAGGGCTGGCGCTCCGCCGTAGGTCGAGACCGAGGCCCGCGCTACTACTACTCCCGCGGCTTCAACTTCCTGCTCAATGCGGCGTTCGGGATGTCGCTCACCGACAACAAGTCGGGCTTCGTGCTCACCGACCGGGCGATCTTCGAGGAGCTGCTGTCGTATCGCGGCAGCTATCACTACTGGCAGTCGTTCATCATGGTCGCCGCTCACTCGAAGGGCTACACGTACAAGCAGATCGAGACGCTGTTCGAGCCGCGCCGGGCGGGCAAGTCGTTTCTCGACGATGCGCCGGTGATGCCCATCGGGAAGAGCTTCGTCGATCTGGGTCGCGCGCTGTTCGAGTACCGGCTGCGGCCACAGTCGCCGTCGGTGCTGCGGAACTTTCTCGATCGCGAGCGGCCGCTCGTGCGCGAGGAGCCGGCGTCGCTGGTGCGGGCGATCCACTGGCGTGGGTACATGGCGACGTTCGGCGCGACGCACTGGATGATCACGCGCGAGGTCGACACGCAGCTGCACGACCTCCGCGATTCCCAGTGGCTCGCTCCCGACAAGATCCGCGCTCTGCAGGAGGACAAGCTGCATCGCCTCGTCGTGCACGCGTTCCGGCACGTCCCGTACTACCGCGAGCGCATGAAGGAGCTCGGGCTCACACCGGACGACATCCGCTCGCTCGACGACCTCCGCAAGCTGCCGATGCTGTCGAAGGCCGACGTGCGCAAGCACCTCTTCTTCGACATCATGAGCGACAACCACAAGAAGTCGGAGATCCTCAAGATCTCCACGTCGGGGTCGACGGGCGAGCCGTTCGTCTGCTTCGTGGATCGCGCGCAGCTCGAGTTCCGCTGGGCGGCCACGCTGCGTGCACAGGAGTGGACGGGCTACCGGTTCGGAGATCGACAGCTTCGGCTGTGGCACCAGACGCTCGGCCTGTCGAAGCTGCAGGTCGCGCGCGAGTACTCCGACGCGTTCCTCTCGCGTCGTCGCTTCATCCCCGCATACGAGATGTCCGACGAGACGCTGCGCGCCTTCGTGAAGCAGATCGAGGACTACCAGCCCGTGCTGCTCGACGGCTACGCGGAGTCCTTCAACTTCCTGTCGCGCTACCTAGCCGAGCACGGCCGCCTCGACATCCAGCCGAAGGGCATCATCTCCTCGGCACAGTCGCTGCCGGACTCGTCGCGGCGCGCGATCGAGGAGGCGTTCGGCTGCAAGGTCTTCGACAAGTACGGCTCGCGCGAGTTCTCCGGCCTCGCGTACGAATGCGATGCCCACGACGGGCACCACGTCGTGGGCGAGGGCTACATCATCGAGACGCTGAAGGACGGCGCGCCGGCTGCGCCAGGGGAGATCGGCGAGGTCGTCGTCACCGACCTCAACAACCTCTGCTTGCCGTTCATCCGCTACCGCATCGGAGATCTCGCCGAGGCGATGGACCCGGCTATCCCGTGCGCGTGCGGCCGTGGTCTACCCCGCATCGGCAACATCCAGGGCCGCGTGCAGTCGATCATCTTCGGGTCGAACGGGCAGTACGTGCCGGGCACCTTCTTCGCGCACGTGCTGAAGGACTACGACCACGCGATCCGGCAGTTCCAGATCGTGCAGGAGGAGCGCGGCAGCATCGTGTTCAAGGTCGTGAAGGGGAAGCGCTACACCGACGCGGTGCTGGCCGAGGTCCTCGGCGTGCTGCACAAGTTCCTCGGCGATGACCTCCGCATCAAGGTCGACTTCGTCGAGAACGTGGACATGGTCCGCACAGGCAAGCGCCTCGCCACGGTCTCGCGCCTCGGCATCGACTTCCAGAACGTCCGCGCCCGGTAGGCGCGACCGCTCAGCGGGTGGGGACGAGCGCGAAGTCGGAGAAGCGCGCGCTGCCACCGCTCGCGACGAGGGACGTGCGCACGCCGAGGTCCCACGGCGGAATGTCGATGCCATCGACGCTCGAGCCGACATCGGTGAACGTCTTGCCGTCGCTGCTGCAGGCGAAGCGGTAGGCGTGGCCGCCCTTGGCGACGATGCGCAACGTCGCCGAGCGTGCGGCAAATGGCACGGAGGCCACGACGGTCTCCTTGCCATCGACCCGCTTCCACACGACGACCTTGCCTGCCTCGAGCGAGACGCCGAGCGCCGCCTTCGGCGTGCCGACGATCGCGAGACCGGCCGACGGGGCGTTGCCGGCATCTGCAACGACGGTGACCGTGTAGTCGCCGGTCGGCACCGAGCGACCGACGACCGCGGCGAGCCGGCCGCCGCCCGGCGTCGGGCCCGGCGCGATCGTGAGGCCGGTCTTGCCGGGCGTGAGGGTCGGTGCGCTGGAGAACGGCCACTGCCACAGGGGCGACAGCGCCTTGCCCGAGAAGTCGTCGCGCAGCGGCTTCGCCGTGCTGTTCGGCGTGCCGCTCGGGCCGGTGCCACCGGCGATGACCGGCCAGCCGTCGGCACCGAACGTGACCTCGTCGATGAGACCTTGGCGACCCACGTCGACGAACGCGACCGGATCGAACGCGTGGTAGAGCATGAGCGTGCGCCCCCCGGTGGCGTTGATGACGGTGCCGTGGCCGGGGCACTTCCAGTTCGCATTGGGTGCGAGCAGCGGATTTTTCGGGCTCTTCTCCCATGGACCGGCGATGGTCTTCGCGCGTGCGACGCCGAGCGCGTAGTTGCAGTCGCGACCGCAGCAGTCGTTGCCGGAGTAAAAGACGTACAGCCAGGGGCCGTGCCGCAGCAGCGCAGGGCCCTCGACGAGCTCACGCTCCCAGGTCGCGTCGTTGCGGAACATCTCGTGGGCTTCACCCTCGAGCGTGAGCCCGTCGGCGGTCAGCTCCTGGTAGAGGATCGGCGTCTGTTCCTTGACCGAGTTTCCGTCGGCCTTCCACACGAGGTAGCGCTTGCCGCGGTCGGCGATGGCGAACGCGTCGATGGCGCCGAACACGACGCCCTTCTGCGCGCACACGATGGGTCCGTGGTCCCTGTACGGACCCTCGGGCGACGCGGCCTCGGCGACGGCCACGCACATCGGGCCGTCCTTCTTGTGGGCCGCGTAGTACACGAGCGTCCGCTTCCCGGCGCCGGGCGCCACGTAGAGCTCCGGCGCCCAGAAGTCGCCGCTCGACCAGCTCGGCGCGGCGTCGAAGACCGCTGTGACGGGCTCCCAGTGCTCGAGATCTTTCGAGCGCAGGATCGGGAACACCGGCGCCCACGCCGAGGTTGTCGCGGTCGCGTAGTACGTGTCGCCGACGCGCGCGATCGAAGGGTCGGGAAAGTCGCCGGCGAGGACGGGGTTCGCCGGGCCGACGGTGTGCTTGGCGGGCGCGGCGAGAGCCGGGGTGGACAGGAGCAGCGAGAGCAGCAGGCGCTTCATGTGGCGAGGGCCGCTATCGGACCCAGATCGCGGGGCGCTCGAACGAGCGACCGGAGATCTCGGTCTTCTGGGTGGGGAGGGAGGGCGTCGGGGTGAGGTTCTCGAGCTTGCCATCGACGAGGAGCACGGTGTCCTCGTCCTTGACTCCCGGCACCGACGGGTTGAATGCGAATGCCTGCCGGTCGGCGACGTGCTCCTTCGACGTCGGGCTCATGAGCCAGTCGCGCTCACCGTAGCCGATCGCGCCACCCTGGTGGTGCTGCTGCCACTCGTCGGGCAGGCCGGCTGCCGCGAAGGCGCGCCGCGCCGCCGCGAGGAGCTCGGTCGCGGGCAGGCCGGGCTCGAGCGCGGCCCACTCGCTGGCCGCCACGCGCGCGACGATCGCGGCCTTCTTCGCAAGATCGGAGGGGAGCGGACCGAAGTGTACGAAGCGGGTGACCGCTGCGACGAGGCCCCAGCGCCGCGCGCACACGTTGATCATCGCGTACCGCACGACCTTGGTGTCGTCGGTCGGCACGACGTGGCGGATCTTCGACAGCCGGTCGTCGGCACCGACGAGCAGCACGGTGGGACGGATGGCCCGCCTCATCAGCTCGTCAGAGGTGATTGCCTCGATCTCTCGCTCGGTCATCCCCGGCTTCACACGTGCGAGCGCAGCTGCGACCGCGTCGGCGGTGTGGTGCCCGAGCCAGCGGTACTTCTGCACCTCGGTGTCGGTGAGCGGAACCTGGAGCAGGTGCAGATCGATCACGCGCAGGTCCGCAAGGGCGAGATCGGTAGCGACGGACTTGCCGCCGCCGAGCGCTTTCACGATGCCGAGCTTCTTGTCCTCGAACCAGTGAAAGCCCTTGAGCTGGAAGCCGAGCCCTTGCAGATCCTCGCCCATGAGCCGGGCCGATTCGCTCGTGCTGGCAACGAGGTAGCGCCCCCCATCCGCGGTGAGGACGAGCGATGCGCCAGCCTCCTCGCTCGTTATGACGACGTGTGCGTCCGCGAGGCCGCCCGTCACCCACGACACGTTGGCGGTGCGACTGAGCACGACCGCGCCCAGCTGATCCTGCTGCAAGCGCTTCTGCACGCGCACGATCTTCTCGTTGGCCTCGCTGACGAGCTGCGCACGGGTGGGTAGTGACTCCGCACAGGCCACGTTGCAGAGAAGCACGACAGCAAACGCGACCTTCATGAGTTGTCTCCATAGCCGTTGGGGTGCGACGAGAGCCAGCGCCAGGCGTCGCCGATGATCGCGTCGAGCGACTCCTTCTGCGGCTTCCATCCGAGCTGCTGTGCGATGCGCTGGGAGCTGGCGACCAGCACGGCGGGATCGCCGGCGCGACGCGGCACGGTCTTCGCCGGGATCGCGTGCCCGGTCACCTTGCGTGCGGAGTCGATGACCTGCTTCACCGAGAACCCGCCACCACAGCCGAGGTTGAACTGCGCGCTGTCGCCGCCCCCCATGAGGTGCGACAGCGCGAGCACGTGGGCGCGCGCGAGATCGGTCACGTGGATGTAGTCACGAACGCAGGTGCCATCGACAGTCGGGTAGTCGTCCCCGTAAATCTGCACGCTGTCGCGCCTACCGCGGGCGACGTCGAGCACGAGCGGGATGAGGTGCGTCTCCGGCTCGTGCTGCTCGCCGTTTCGCTCGGTCGCGCCGGCAGCATTGAAGTACCGCAGACACACACTCTTCAGCCCGTATGCGCTGCCGTACCACTTGAGCGCCTTCTCGAAGGCGAGCTTGCTCTCGCCGTAGGGGTTCGTCGGGTTGGTGGCGACCGTCTCGTCGATGGGCGTGCGCTCGGGCTCGCCGAACAGTGCCGCGGTCGACGAGAACACGAACCGCGAGACGCCGGCCTCGCGCAGCGCGTCGAGGAGGACGAGCCCCTTGGTGATGTTGTGATGGAAGTACTTCGACGGGTTCGTCACCGACTCGCCGACGAGCGAGGCGGCGGCCATGTGGACGACGGCGTCGATGCGCTCGTCCTTGCAGATCTTCTGGACGAGCGCGGCATCGGCGAAGTCACCTCGCACCAGCGTGGCCGGCGCGAACACGGCGCCCGCATGGCCCTTCGACAGATCGTCGAGCACGACCACGCGCTCGGCGCCGCTCTCCATCAGCGCCTCGGTGACGACCGAGCCCACGTAGCCCGCGCCGCCGGTGACCAGTACTCGTATCTTCATCACAGGAGCTCCCGCGCGCCCGCGTGAGCACGACTCACGAACAGGTCGGGTGTCTTGCCGAAGCGCGCCTGGTAACCGTCGACGAGCGCATGCTTCGTCTGCTCCAGCGCGCGCTCGGCCACGATGTTCACGGTGCAGCCTCCGAAGCCGCCGCCCGTCATGCGTGCGCCGAACACGCCGTCCTGGTGCTGCGCGATGTCGGCGAGCACGTCGAGCTCGGCGCAGCTCACCTCGTAGTCGTCGCGCAACGACGCGTGCGATGCGTTCATGTGCATACCCATCGTCGCGAGATCGCCTCGACGGAGCGCATCCGCCGCGGCGTAGGTGCGAGCGATCTCGCCGACGACGTGGCGCGCGCGGCGGCGGAGGTCGTCGGGTAGCGCGGCCGCGTGGGTTTCGAAGTCGGCCGGCGAGACGTCGCGCAGGCTCCGGATGCCGGGCAGGCGCTTCGCGAGCAGGACGACCGCGTCCTCGCAGGAGCGGCGACGGTCGTTGTACGCCGACGAGGCGAGCGAGTGCTTCACCTTCGAGTCGCAGATGAGCACCACGGCGTCGGGCAGGGCGAGCGGCACGGGCGTCGCCTCGACGCTGCGGCAGTCGATGAACAGCGCGTGGTCCTCGCGGCCGAGAGCGGCCACGAGCTGGTCCATGATGCCGCACTTGGTGCCCACGTACTCGTGCTCGGCGCGCTGCGCAGCGAGCGCGAGCTCCGTGCCGAGCTTCGTGTCGACGAGCCCGCTCTCGTCGAGCCTCGCCACCCCGGCGAGGCCGAGCAGCGCGAGACCGACGGCCACCTCGACGGAGGCTGACGATGAGAGCCCGGCACCGGCGGGGACATCGCCGTCGAGTAGCAGGTCGGCACCGACGAGCCGCTTCGTACCGAGTGCCTGCGCGACGCCCTCGACGTAGTCTTTCCACGTACCGCGCAGCTTTGGACCGGCGTGATCGAGATCGAGCTCGATAGCGCCTTCGATGTTCGCGGAGCGCACGCGCACCTTGCGATCGGTGCGTGCGCGACCGGCGACCCAGGTGCCGCGGTCGATGGCCATCGGCAGCACGAAGCCATCATTGTAGTCGGTGTGCTCGCCGATGAGGTTGACGCGGCCTGGGGCGTAGAAGAGGCGGCCGCGGCCACCGTGTTCGGCGGAGAACGCCGCCTGCACTCTCTCGGGATCGATCATGAAGCATCCTTCCATGGGTGTGGCCGCCCGCGCGAGAGCGTCAGCGCCATGCGCCAGCGCCTCGGAACGTCGGGCTCGAGCACGAATGCGGTGCCGAGCAGCCTCGCCGCGGCGAGGGAATCGGGGCGCCCCGAGCACGGCTCGAGCGCCACGGTGTAGTGCTTGCTGGCGCGTGTCGTCGGCCAGCCGCCTTCGCAGACCCAGAGGCCCACGCACGGCACCTCACGCGGATCGAACGTGAACGTGAGCGCCTCGTCGCGCGCGGGATCGTACAGCGCGCACGTGCCTTCCGTCAGTGTGTCCGTGAAGAGCTTGTGCGCGCGGCCTGCCGACGGGTGCTGCACCAGGTCCATCCGCACGCC
>JAYTLP010000153.1:0-2884 GCA_043729375.1 Myxococcales bacterium | reverse complement strand
CGACACGGCGCCACTCGTGACGCGCAGGTGCGTGCGTCCGTCGGCGTCCACGGTGAGGTCGTACGCGCAGCCGAGATCGACCGCCGTCCCGGCGGGCGTGTCGATCACGAACAGGCGCGGCGGCGCGACCACCCGGGCCGACACGTGGCCACGCTGGAGCTCCATCCGGTGCTCGCGCGCGCTGGTGTCGACGATGCGGAGCTTCGAGTCGCCGTACACCGTGAGCTGCCCGATGTCGGCGACTGTCACGCGCGCCACGCTGTCGCGTGCGGTCTCGAGCCACGTGCCCACCGGGAGCGTGCCGGACGTGGCGGGCGTCTCACCGCAGCGGGCGGCACCGCTCGTCATCGAAAACGCGAAGCCCGGCCCCGCCGTGGCCGTGCAGTCGGTGACCACGGCCGATGAGTCCGGCACCACGGTCGGGACCACGGCCGGGACCACGGCCGGAATGGACGCGACCTGGCGGTCATGCCCGAACCACAGCGCTAGCACCGCGGCAGCCGCGACCATCGCGCCACCACCGGCGACGAGCCACCCGGTGCGGCGGGCCGGGCGCCGCGGTAGCTCGCGAAGCGGCTCGCGATGCGCGTAGCCACCCAGCGCGGCCTCGAGCGTGGCGATCTCCGCATCCGTGCCGGTTCCGTCGAACAGGTGGTCCGGCTCGACACTCATGGAGCCTCCCCTGCGCGGACGAGCTGGGCACGGAGGAGCTTCATGCCGCGGTGCAAGTGTACGCGGACGGAGTCTGGCGTCATCCCGGTTCGCTCGGCGATCTCGGGCCCCGTCAACCCCTCGACGAGGCGCATGATCAGCGTCTCGCGATACGCGTCGGGCAACGCTCGCACCGCCGCGAGGGCAGCGGCAGCCTCGTCGCGCGGGGGCTCGACCGCGAGCTCCGTGGGCGCAGCCACGTCGCGAGTCGCGGCCTCGCGATCGCGTGCGGCCCGGCGGCGTCGCACGTGGTCGCTCGCGCGATGGCGCGCGAGCGTCGTGATCCAGCCTGGAAATGCGGCCGGGTCGGTGATGCTTTCGAGCGCCAGCCAGGCGGCGGCGAAGGTCTCCTGGACCACGTCATCGGCGTCTCCAGGCTCGACCCGCGCGAGCGCGATGGCATGCACGACACGGTGAAAGCGCGCGTAGAGCGTACCGAAGGCCGCGCGGTCCCCGCGGCTCGAGGCGACGACAAGCTCGGTCACGCTCGCATCGCGAACCTCGGTGGCCATCGGGGCGCGCGGCGCCACGGCGGTCGGGTCGCGCGCCTCCACGGCGGTCCGGTCGCGCACCTCCACGGCCGCACGATAGCCCGCGCGCCGCACGAGTCGGGTCGGCAGCGCGAGCACGATCACGCCACGACGCCCACGGCCTCGAGATCGGCGCGAGGGATCGCGATGCCGCGACAGGCCAGCGGCGTCGCGACGTGACGTCGAACCGCGGCGGCGAACGCGGGATCGTAAACCTCGCAGCCCAGCACGCCGAGCGCGGACGGCTCGCACGTGGTGGTGGCGCCGCCGCTCTGCAAGGTGGGAGCGAACGCCCGCACGGCCGCGCCGGCCACCGCACCGAGGTGGGCGCGAGCCGCGTCGTCGAGACGGGGCGACGCCCAGTCGAGGACCCACCACCCGAGCTGCGCGTGTCCGGACTCGTCGGCGACGATCCGCGCCAGCACGCTCGCGATCAGCGGCGAGCCGGCGTGCGTACGCGCGAGCTTCAACAGCGGCACGGTGATCGCCTCGCCCACGCACGCGACGCGAACCACCAGCTCGATCGCTTGCACGAGCGCGTCGGTCGTCGCCACGGGTCGCACGAGCCTCGCGAGATCGACGTCGAGCGTGACCGCGCCGCCGAGCGCCGCCGCGACCCGCGCCGCCGCCTCGACATGAACGAGCTCGTCGATCACGAAGTCGCCCGCCGCCGCGACGAGCTCGATCGGCGCACCGCACGCGAGGAGTGCGGACGCGATCGCGGCGAACGCGGCCGCGCTCGCGTACTCGCTGAACGCGGTCTGGGTCCAGACCCGCCGGGCCGTCACCGCATCGCCCGGGAGCTGCTCGTCCCACGCGAGGTCGTCCAGCCATGCGCGCCGCGGGACCATCCGGCGTCCCCACGGGCCGCCGATCGAGCTGACCTCGAATGGCTGCAAGCGCACGCTGCTCACGCGCGCGCGACCGGGGGGACCGGATCGGATCCTACCGGATCGGCCGGATCGACCGGGTCGGCCGGATCGGCCGGATCGACAGGATTGCCCGGATCGACCGGTTCTCGCACCCGTTCGCACACCTCGCTCGGGTGCAGCATCGAGCCCTTGCTCGCGATGTTGCCGACGAGGGGGTAACCGTCCTCGTCGCAGAGGGGGCGGAACCTCGGCATCTGCGCGGCTGCCTCCTTGCGCTCCAGCCCGTACAGCTGGTGACGCAGGGCGAGCACCGCGGGCTTCGCGACCGCGTCGCGCGGCGGCGCATGCGCGGAGGGCGTGCGCACCGGGGCGGCGGGCGCGGGAGCCGCGAGCGCGGTGGCGGTCGACGTGGAGACCAGCAGCATGGTGACCAGGGTGCGAGTGGGCATCTACGGGAAGGACGGAGCCGGGCGCTCCACCGTTAACCGCGATCGCAGGATTTTCTCGCGTCCACCGTAAGCACCGCGGGTCGGCGCGCGTTCCCTGGAGGCGATGACGAGGCCTCCGGTCTCGACACCGTCTGCGATCGTCGCGTGCGCAGGGCCCGAGCCCCGAGCACCCGGTCGCAGCATCTCACTCACGAAAGGATCGCAATGCAGTGCCTCGAGAGCGCCGTCCGGCGTTCGCATTCCCTGATCACGACCGGGCTCGTGCTCGCCGTCGCGGCCGCCGCGGCCGCTGCGTGCGGCGGGTCGTCGGCCACGGTCGCGC
>JAYTLP010000152.1:0-5673 GCA_043729375.1 Myxococcales bacterium | reverse complement strand
CGAGAATGAGGGTCCTGTCGGACTCGGCCTTCCAGGGCGCCTGCTGGTCGATGTACGTGTTGCAGCGACGCACCATGGCGAAGCAGACGTCGAGCGCCTTCGACGGCTCGAGCGCATCCCAGTGCTTGCTCCATGCCTCGACGGTGGCTGCGGTGTCGAAGGGGTCGACGGCCTGCGATCGGGCGGCGACGCGACCGTCCGCGAAGTACTTGTGCACCATGCCGAGCGTGCGATTGAGGAGATTGCCGAGGTCGTTCGCGAGCTCGCTGTTGAAGCGCTGCAGCAGCGCCTCGTGCGAGAAGTCGCCGTCGAGTCCGAGGGGTACCTCGCGCAGCACGAAGTAGCGCACGGCATCGGCGCCGAGCTCGTCGGCGAGCTTGAGCGGGTCGACGATGTTGCCGACGGTCTTGCTCATCTTCTCGCCGTCGACGGTCCACCAGCCGTGGCAGAACACGGTGTCGGGGAGGCGCAGGCCTGCGGCCATGAGCAGCGCCGGCCAGTACACGGCGTGAAAGCGCGAGATCTCCTTGCCCATGACGTGCACGATCTTCGTGCCCGTCTCGCCAATCGGCGGCCAGAAGTCGACGCCGTGCGTCGCGGCCTGGCGCTTCGTCGCCGAGTAGTAATTGGAGAGCGCGTCGATCCACACGTACACGACATGGCCCGGGTGGTCCGGTACCGGGATGCCCCACGTGAACGTCGTGCGGGACACGGAGAGGTCGCGCAGCTCCCCCTCGACGAAGGTGCGCACCTCGTTCATGCGCTGTGGCGGCTCGACCGGGCTCTTGTCGGCGTACCAGGCGAGGAGCGCGTCGCGATACTTCGAGAGGCGGAAGTAATAGGACGACTCCTTCAAGGTCTCGACGGGGCGCTTGTGCACGGGGCACTGCCCGTCCACGAGCTCCTTGTCCGTGTAGAACTGCTCGCAGGCGACGCAGTAAGGACCCTCGTACTCGGCGAGGTAGATGTCGCCGCGGGCCTCGAGCGTGCGCCACAGCGCCTGCACCTCGGCCTCGTGGTCGGCGTCGGTGGTGCGAATGAAGTCGTCGTACGAGATGCCGAGCTGCTGCCACGCCTGCTTGTACGCGCCCGCTACCTCGTCGCTGTAGACCTTTGGCGTCTTGCCGCGCTCCTCGGCGATGCGCGAGATCTTCTGACCGTGCTCGTCGGTGCCGGTGAGAAAGTGGGTGACGTCGCCGCGCATGCGGTGGAAGCGCGCAACCGCGTCCGCGACGATGGTCGTGTACGCGTGGCCGATGTGCGGCGGATCGGAGACGTAGTAGATAGGCGTGGTGATGTAGAAGCGCGACGCGGGCATGGCGGCGGGAGTATCGACGTCGACGGCGAGCGGGTCAACGCTCCCCCCGCGGGCCGTTGCGCCTTCTGCTGCGAACGGGTGAGCCGCCGCCATGAGAGCGTTGCTGGTGTCGGTGGTCGGAGTGTTCTTCGCGTGTCAGCCGCAGCAGGAGCCCGCGTCCCGGCGCGAGGCGCTCCACGGCGGGGTCACCGACGGCTCGGACCGCACGGTCGGGTTGCTGTTCTCAGCCAGACACTCCTGCACGGCGACGGTGGTGTCGTCGCCCGCCATGTCACCGCGGGCCACTGCGTGGACCATGCCGACAGCCCGGCCGACCCGTTCAAGGTGTACTTCGGCACATCGCTCGGTGCACCGCAGCCCGGCGACCTCTACTACCACGTGGTGTCGAGCGCCAAAGATCCGCGCCACGTTCTTCCGGCCGGCGAGCAGCAATCGAGCGCCGACTTCGACATCGGCGTGGTCGTGGTGAAGGAAGCCCTCACGGTCACGCCCGTTCCGCTGCACAGGCCGCCGGTGGGCCCGGAGGTGGTAGGGCAGAACGCCCGCCTCCTCGGCTACGGCTTCACCGTCCCGACGGACACGACGGATCCGGTCCGGCGGCAGGCGACCCTCGTCGCCACGGGGGTCGTCAGCGAATCGCTCGTCCTCGACAGCACAATCTCCAGCGCATGTCGTGGCGACTCCGGTGGGCCCATCCTGTTTTCCGACACCGACGGAGAGAAGCTGGCCGCCGTGATCTCGACCGGCGACGCTGCCTGCGCACAGTGGACCGCGGGTGCCATCATCGACGAGCAGGCGCTGGCGTTCATCGACCAGCAGATCGCGACGGCCGACCCACAGCCCGACATGGCAGTGTCACCCGATGCGACCGTCGACCCGTCGATGAGCGGCTCGCAGGGTTGCGCGTTCGGCGGACGTGGCGCCGGAGCGTCGCCCGTCTTCGTCGTGGCTGCGCTGGTGCTCCTCGCGCTTCGTCGGCGCCGCGCGGCCTGAGGCGCCGGGAAGGAAAGCGCCAGGGTCGGCGTATTCTAAGAGATGGATATCCGTCCCGGCTTCTTCTCACCGTTCATCGCCGCACGAGCGCTCGGCGCCGTCGCGATCGCGCTCGCAGTCGTGAGCGCCACTGCGATCGCGTCCGGCTCGTGGAAGGCGGTGCGCGGGAAGCCGGCACAGCGGCACCTGCGCGTCACCGGCTCCGCGAAGAAGCGCATCGTGTCGGATCGCATCGAGTGGTCCGCAACGATCGAGGCACACGCTGCGGACCGCGCCACGGGCGCAAAGCACGTGCGCGCCGATGCAGAGAAGGCCATCGCGTTCTTGAAGAAGCAGGGCATCCCCGATGCCGAGATCTTCCCGCAATCGGCCACCTCGAAGCCGCACACCGAGACGCAGTACGTGGGTACCGGCGAGGCCCGCGTCGAGAAGACCGTCGTCGACGGCTACGACACGACGCAGCTCGTCACGGTGCGCTCGAGTGACGTCTCGCGAGTCGAGCGCTCCTCGCGGGAGATCACGATGCTGCTCGAGGAGGGGATGTCCATCGACTCCGGCGCGCCGAGCTACTACTACAGCGGGCTCGGTGCCCTCAAGCTCGAGATGCTCGCCTCGGCGGGCCACGACGCACGCACCCGCGCGGAGAACATCCTCGGCTCCACGGGCGGCGCCACCGTCGGCAAGCTGCTGTCGGCCGACATGGGCATCATCAACGTGAACCCGGCCGACTCGACCGGGACGTCCGAGCAGGGCAACAACGACACCACGACTCTCGACAAGGACATCATCACGATCATCCACGCCGACTTCGAGCTCGAATAGGGGTGCGCTCTCGAGCGTGACGCCCCGATGACGCGAGCTCCACGACGACCGCGCGGCAAGGGACCTGCGCCACGGCGGTGATGACGGCGTGTGGAGAGCCCAGACGGACGCATGTGCGCGCTCCGGCAGGGCCTCCGAGCGGATCTGAAGCGGGTCGCGAAGGTGTTCTGTGGCGGCTAGCTCGCGGGAACGTCGTCGGCAGGCTCGTCGCCGTCGCTGTCTTCACCCGACGCTGCGACGACGGGCAAGCTCCCGCGCCGGCCGGGCTGGGGCGGCGGCTCGATCTTCTTCACGACGTCGGCGGGGAAGGTCTCCGAGCCGCCCTCGTCGAACCACACGCGAATGCGCTGCCGAAGGACGTCGAGCTCGACGACCTTGCCATTGCCAGCAGGCGTCTCGACGCGCTTGCCGACCTTCGGCAGCCCCTTGCGCATCTCCTTGTACGTGTCCTGCTCGTAGACGAGGCAGCACTTGAGGCGCCCGCACTGACCGGAAACCTTCGTCGGGTTGAGCACGAGCCCCTGATCCTTCGCCATCTTGATGCTGACGGGTACGAAGGCGGGCAAGAAGGTGGAGCAGCACAGCTCTCGACCGCAGGAGCCGATGCCGCCGACCATCTTCGCCTCGTCGCGGACGCCGATCTGGCGCATCTCGACTCGCGCGCGGAGCTTGGTACCCACGTCGCGCACGAGCTCGCGGAAGTCGATGCGTTCCTCGGACGCAAAGTAGAAGAGCACGCGTCCGCTGTTGTTGAGCGGGTATTCGCAGCGCACCACCTTGAGTGGCATGCGCTGCTCCTTCGCGCGCTGCTTGCAGTAAAGGTAGGCCTCGCGCTCCTGGTCCGCGAGCTTCTCGCGCGTGCGGTCATCGGCTGCGGTGGCGAGGCGAGCGATGCGCCTCAACGGCTCGCCGACGGACATGCGGCGGCTTCCGACGGCGACCAGGGCCACGACCTGGCCGCGATCCGTGTCGACGAGAACGCGCTCGCCGCGCCGGTACGTCGCGTCGCCCGCATCGAACTCGTGGACGGTGCCAGCTTCGCGGAACTTGATGCCGGCGACGTTGGTCAGGCGGCCGCGCGGGTAGCGGGCCTGGTCGAGCGCGCCCTGCTTGCCATCGCGAACCTCGTCGAGGCGGAACACTTCTTCACCATCGGGATCGGCTGGGAGCACGACGACCGGTGGCGGAGCAGGGCGCGGTGCCTCCTCGACGACTGGCTCCGCGGCCGCCTGTACACGGACGGCGGTGACGGGCTCGACGCCCCAACCCGTGTCGAGCTCCGCCGACGGCGCGGCCAGCACGCCGCCCTCGTCGATGAACGGCTTTGCCGTGGCAACGGCCGGCTTGCGATCGGGACGCGCTACACGGTCGGGGCGTTGACCCCGCTCACCGGCGCCGCGCTCGGGACGCGAACCGCCCGCACCGCGCTCCGGGCGGCCCCCCTGGGGGCGAGCCTCGGTGCGCGGGGACTGCTGGGGTCGCTGACCGCGCTGCTGCTGTGGATGCTGCTGCTGGGGACGTTCGGCCTGAGGCCGACCGACTTGTACACGCGGCGCCGGCTGGGGACGCGGACCTTGCGGCCGGTCTCCCGGGGGGCGGGAAGCTTGCGGCCGCTCGGGATCCGGCGCGCCGGGAGCCTGCGGCCCGCCCGTCGGCGTGCCGCCCTCTGCCCGACTGCCACCGCCTCGACCACGACGCCGTCGACGACGGCTGTCTTCCCCACCACCGCCACCACCCGGGGGAGGAGGCGCAGCTCCATCGGTCAAGCGAGGCCTCGGATCTTCGGCATGTGGGAAAGATAGGTCGAAGCGCGTCGCAGCCCAAGTAGAAGAGGCATCGGACGGAGCGCGAGAAGCAAATGCTCGAGCACGAGTGCCGGGGCGACGTTGCCCGCAAGCGAGGACTTCGCTTCCTCCACCTCGGCAAGCGCATTCGTGAGGGACGCGCTCGACCGTCGGCCCACGAGCGCCTCGACACGCGCCTTGCGCTCGGCCGGCACGCGAGACGGATCGACCTCGAGCACGACGGCGTCACGCAGCAGGCGCCAGAGCAGATCGCACAGTGCGATGGCCTCCTCGCGCTCGCTCGACTCGGCAACCGCGCCGAACAGCGCTCGCTTGTCGGGACTGGCGGCGGCCTCCATGAGCACGCGGAGCTGCTCGTGTCGGCGCTCGCTCTCCTCGCTCTGGCCGAGCGCCTCGATGGCCGAGGTCACGGAGCCGTCGGACTCGGCTGCCGCGCGGCTCGCCTCGGCCGCCTCGACGCCGTGCTGGCGTCGCAGGATGGTGGCGACGTCGTCCGCGGCAAGCGGAGCGAAGCGCAACCGCTGCGCACGCGAGCGCACGGTCACGGGGAGACGACGCGGTTCCGAGGTGACGAGGATGAAGTAGGTATCCGCCGGGGGCTCCTCCAGCATTTTCAGCAAGGCATTTGCTGCCTCCGCTCGGCCCTGCGCGAGCTCGTGCGCGGGATCGAGGATCACGACACGGCTCCTGCCTTCGTGCGGGGGGTAGGCAAAACGCCCCAGCAGGTCGCGGACC
>JAYTLP010000151.1:0-4811 GCA_043729375.1 Myxococcales bacterium | reverse complement strand
GCAGAGTCGCGCCAGGTCGCGCTCGCGGAGCGCTTCGGGTAGCAGCGAGTCAGGGAAGAACCGCTCGGCGAAGTCGTCGAACAGCGGCGCGATCCGGCTCGTGTAGTTCAGGAACGGATAGTTGGTATAAGCGACGAGCGGGATCACCTCCTCGTCGGCCACGAGGAACTCGAACTCGTCGCCGACGAGCCGGAGATCCATTGCGGAGAAGTCGATCGCGTCGGGACGATCGCCAGGTACGAGCATCTGCAGATCGCTCGTGGCCAGTGGCACGCGACGGTCCGTCGCCTGCGTATGCAGGAACACGCACTCGGCGGTGCGCAACCCGCCGGCCATCGCGGCGACGGCCGCGCGCATGTCGTCGACGACGCGCGCGCGCTCGTCGTCGGGGAGCACGTCGAGCAGGCACGTCGGCAGCCAGAAGAACCCGTGCGCCTCGCCGAGCACCAGCTCCGCGGGTCCGCCCGCGCGATGACGCGGCAGCACGTCGATGCTGAGATACCCCGGTCGCCTGGTCTCCGCCGCGTCGCCGAGTGCCATTCGCAGCTCGGCCCCGCTGACGCAGATCGGACCGTCGCCCGCCCGGGTCGCCGCCTGATCGATCACCTGCCGCACGCGCTCGCGGGCGTCGCGCAGGACGGTCGCCCGCGCGGTGGTAGCGGGCGTCTCGAGCACGCGGTCCTCGTCGAATGCGCGGTGCACGTCGAGGGCCGAGACTCGCGCGTCCTTCCCGTACCGAGCGCGAAACCACTCGCGGACGCGTTCACGCGCGAGCGCCACTGCGAGCTCCAGTGTCGACACCACGAGCTGCAGCGAGCCCTCGAGCACCGCGCGCGAACGGCCCAGCGAGGCACGCATGGTCGCGTAGCAATCCTCGTGGAGCAACGAGCGATCGGCGTAGTGGCGCCCTGCCCCACGGCTCGCGGACTCGCCCGTCGCCTCGACGAACCGCGCGGCCAGCGCGCGAAACACCTCGACGCGGGTGGCGAGCGAGCCGCGGGCAAACTGCTCGACCTGCGCCTCGAGCGCCTTCACCTCGGCGAGCGCCCACGTGCGCACTTCGCTGGCTGGCCAGGTCTCGAGGATCTCGCCGACCGCGCGGAGCGGATAGAACAATCCGGACGCGAGCACGGGCCCCTTCAGCACGACACCGGCGGACTCGAGCTCGTCGAGAAATTCGAGCGTCTCGGTCGCATCGATGCCGAGCTCGACCGCGAGCGCCGCGAGCTCGTCGCGCGTCCTGGGAACGTGCATCGCGGCCAGGAGCTGCGCGGTCTCCGGGGGCAGCGTCGCGCGTGAATAGCGACGCGTGAACGTCGTGGTCGCATCGTGCGTCATCACGCACCACGCGACCGTCGTGCTCTCCAGCCGGGCGCTCGGGTGAAGACGGAGCGTCACGGGCGCGGCGGTTCCCGCCCGGGCGAGCGCCTCGTCTAAAAGACGCTGCGCGGCCCAGTGCGAGAAGTACGTGGCACGGTGCGCCTCTTCGTCGAGGATGACGACCTCGGGTTCCGCCATCGCGTCGAGAGCGGTCTCCTCGTCGGGCACGAACGCGACGCCGTGGGGCCCGCAGATGCTGTTGGTGTCGTTCTTCGCGCAGAACCGCTGCGCGTACATCATGGCCAGTCGCTCTCGCTGGCGAGCGCGCGCGTTGCGCGGGCCTGGATTGGCGAGCAGCTGCCCGATGCGATCGAACGCCTCGGGGCTCTCGAGGAACACCGCCTCCTGCATCCGCGGATCGGCGCTGTACAGCTCGCGCAGGGCCGCGCGCGTCGCGTCGAGATCCGACGCGAATGCCGACTCGTAGTGCTCCACGGCCTGACGCCAGCGCCGGTGCGTCGCGTGCAGCGTCTCGACGAGCGAGGCCGAGTCGGGGACCACGGACTGCACCGCACTCAGCGAAGCCGTCGGGATCGCCGCATCGGTGAGCTGACGCGCGAACGCGCGGGCCGCCTTCACATGGCGCGAGTACTCCTTGCGCTTCACCGGGTCGTCGAAGATCGGGAGCTGCGCGTACCGATGTTTCGACACGGCGAGATCGAACGCCGCGCCTGCCACCTCGCGCGCTGCCGCCGCCACATCGAGCGCCTCCGAAGCGATCGCCGCGCCGCGACATCGCAGGGCGTCCAGCCGTTCGAACGCGAATCCGGCGGCGCGCACCAGGTACGGCGGCAGCACGATCCACCGTGTCATCACAAACACCACATTACATGGTCTTGACAGCGTACGGGCGATCGCAGAGCTTGTTCGATGCTGTATCGCCCGGCCGTCGTGACCCTCCTCGAGCGTGCTCGCAGTGGACGCGTGTGCGTCGGGATGCATACGAGCAGCATGAGCCCCCAGCTCATCGAGCTGTACGGCTTCGCGGGCCTCGACTTCGTGATCCTCGGCACCGAGGTCGAGTCGATGGACAACCTCCGCCTCGAGGATCTCATGCGCGCCGCGAACGCGTCCGGCACGGTCCCGATCGTCAAGCTGAAGCGTCCCGATCCGGCGCTCGTCTCCGAGATCATGAACTTCGGCGCCCCGCTCGTGATGGTGCCGCACGTGACCAGCGCGGCCCAGCTCGAGCAGCTCGTCGCCGCGTCGCGCTTCGAGCCCGTGGGCACGCGTGGCGAGTGTCCCGTTGGGCGGTACACCGGGTACGGCACGATGTCGCTCGACCTCTCGCGCGAGGCCGCCAACACCACCAACAGCGTCATCCCGATCATCGAGGACCGCGCGGCGATGGACCACCTCGACGAGATCGCGGCGGTCGAAGGCATCGACGTGCTGGAGATCGGTCCGTACGATCTCTCGCGCTCGCTCGGTGTCCCCGGCCAGGGCTATCGCAGCCCGGTCGTCCTCGACGCGATCGACGCGATCTGCGAGGCGGCCCGACGCCACGGCAAGGCCGTGCTCGCGCCGTTCTGGCACACCCAGGATACGGACGGCACGGCGAAGTTCCTGGAGTGGCAGAAGGAGCAGCTGATCGCGCGCGGCGTCACCATGCTGTACGAGCTGGAGGTCACCTTCCTCGGTGACTACTTCCACGGGCTCATGCCGCTGCGAGGCATCCGTGTTCGGAGCGACGCCGAGGCCGCGGCGCTCGAGCAGGCGGCCAAGTAACTCCCGGGTACCTCAGCGCGGCGCGGTTCCGAGCTTCACGTCCGCGCGCTCCATCAGCGTGCCCGTCGCCGCCCCGAGACGGGTGAGGCTGATCCGGTAGTCCGCGCGGGCGCGCCCGGCATCGATCTGGGCCTGGGTCTGCTGCTCGGAGACGCGCAGCACGTCGAAGCTCGTGCTCCCACCCGCGCGAAAGCGCTTGCGGGTCCCCTCGAGCAGCTGGCCGGACAGGGCCACCGCCTCGTCGGCGGCGGTGATGAGCCGGACGTCGATGGCGAGTCGCGCCACGGTGGTGCGAACCTCGCTCTCGATCTTGGCGAGCGTCACCCGCTCGGCGAGCTCGGCGCGCGTGACGGTGCGAGCCTGGATCGCGTACTGGATGTCGGCGGCGGTCGTGCCGAGCGGGAGCTCGAACCGCAGGCCGACGTAGACGTTCGGATCTCGACCGAGCGTGTTCACCAGCGCCGTGCCGAGCCCCCCCGAGTAGTCGGGATCGGCGCGGTACATCGACGTCGGATCGTCGAGCCCGACGGTCGCCTGCGTGTCGGCGAGGGAGCCCGCGAATCCAGTGGTGCCGGCCGCGACCACGAGATCCACGCTCGCCCGACGCTGGTCCGCCGCGTGCTCGAGCTCCGCGGACTCCGCAGCGGTGCGGGCTCGCGCGGCGAGGACGTCGGAGCGATGCGACCGCGCGAGCGCGAGCTGCGCCTCGACGTCGATGGGCGTGGGATCGATGCCGGCATCATCCGTGGGGACGATCGTGCTCGTGGCGGCCCAGCCATCGTCGGTGGGGCGCACCCCCAGCGCCTCGTACAGCTTGCCCTCCGTCTCGGCGACCTCCTGCTCCGTCCGCAGCAGCTCTTGCCGACGACGGCTCGCGCCCGCCTGCGCATCGGTGACATCGAGGTCCGAGCCGTTGCCGATCTTCGCCAGCCGCTTGCTCTCGTCGACCTGCTCCACCGCCAGCTGCAGGGCCAACGTCCGTGCCGCCCGCTCCGACAGCGCGCGCACGAGGTTCCAGTACGCGACCTGGACCGTGCCTAGTGTGTGCTCGATGCGCGCCCGCAGCAGTTGCTCGCCGAGCGCCTGGCGTAGCGAGGCGACCACGGTCGGCCGCCGCGCCGCCGAGAAGGCCCCGCGCCGCAACGGCTGCACGACCTCCGCGCGGACGGTGGTCGTGACGCCAGGGCGGTAGACGGTGAGGAAGCGGTCGTCGCGCACGCGGCGCAAGAGGCTCGACGTCACCGTGTACGTGAGCCCGGTGCGCTGGAGGCCGCCGGTCACCCCGACGGTCGCGGCGCCGATCTTGTCGACGGCACCGAACGTGGTCGCCGACGGCGGCTGATCATCGCGCGACGCGTACAGCAGTCCGAAGAGGTGGGGCTCGAACGTGGCGCGGGTCAGCGCGATACCCGACTCGGCGACGCGGGCATCCTCGCGCGCGATGTACAGGTCCGCGTCGCTCGCGATCGCGGTCCTGAGTGCGTCGGCGAGCGAAAGGTTCCGGGGGTCGGCGGCCGCATCACGCCCCGCTCCGAGGCACGACGCGAGCATGCCGAGGGCGGCGTACCAGGTGCGCGCGGAAGCCGTCATGTCCGTGCGGCTACGGAGAGATCTTGCGCTCGAGCACTTCGGACACGTCACTCACATCCAGCGACAGCTTCTTCTTGGGCGCGGGCGGGGCGCCCGGGGCGCCAGTCTTGGGG
>JAYTLP010000150.1:0-13864 GCA_043729375.1 Myxococcales bacterium | reverse complement strand
CCAGGCGGGGCGCTTCCCAGAGATTCAGAGGTAGCATCGCGGCCATGAGCGAGCGCGCGAAGACCTACGTCGTAACGGGAGCCAACACCGGCATCGGCAGGGCTGCGGTCGAGCAGCTCGCGGATGCCGGTGCAGCGCGGATCGTCATCGCTTCCCGTAGCCGCGAGAAGACCGAGCCGGTGCTGGCGATGCTGGCGCAAAAAGGCGTCGAGACCGCGTTCGTGCAGCTCGAGCTCGACGACCTCGCGAGCGTGCGGCGCGCCGCCGACGAGCTGCTCGCGCAGGACTGGACCATCGACGTGCTCATGAACAACGCGGGCGTCGCCGGCGTGCAGGGCATCACGAAGGACGGCTTCGAGCTCGCGTTCGGCACCAACCACCTCGGGCACTACCTGTGGACCCAGAAGTTGCTGCCGCTCGTCGAGCGCGCCGAGCAGGGTCGCATCGTGATCGTGTCCAGCACCGGGCACTACCGGGCGCCCGGCATCGACTGGGATGCGGTACGCGAGACGAGCAGGTCCTTCAGCGCGTTCCCCGAGTACTGCGTGAGCAAGCTGTGCAACGTCCTCCATGCGAGCGCGCTCGGGCGCCAGCTCGCGGGCACGAAGGTGACGACCTACTCGCTCCACCCGGGCGGGATCGCGAGCGACATCTGGAAGCGTCGGCTGGGCGCGTTCGCGGTGCTGCTGCGGCCGTTCCTCGACACCGTCGAGAAGGGCGCGCGCACGCAGGTCCGCTGCGCCGTGGCGCCCGAGCTCGCGGCGGAGACGGGCCTCTACTACGACGACCAGAAGCCGAAGCAGCCCGCGAAGCTCGCCCTCGACGAGGCGCTGCGTGACGAGCTCGTCGCGCGCAGTGAGGAGTGGGTGCGGCCCTTCCTCGCGTAGTACCTTCCTGGGCGTGAACATCGCGTGTCTCGGTGGAGGTCCTGCGGGCCTCTACTTTTCCATCCTCGCCAAGAAGGCCGACAGGTCGCGCAGCGTCACGGTGTACGAGCGCAACGGTGCGGACGACACGTTCGGCTTCGGCGTCGTGTTCTCCGACGCCACCCTCGGCACCTTCGCCAAGGCCGACCCGGAGAGCCACGCTGCCATCGTCGCGTCCTTCGCTCACTGGGACGATATCGATGTCTTCGTCGGCGGAGAGCGCTTCACGTCGAAGGGCCACGGCTTCGCCGGGCTCTCGCGGCACCGCCTGCTCGCGCTGCTGCAGGCCCGCGCGCTCGAGGTCGGCGTGAACCTGCGCTTCGGCAACGACACCGACGTGGCCACGCTGTCCGCCACGCATGATCTCGTGGTTGCGGCCGACGGCGTCAACAGCGCGACCCGCGAGCGCTACGCCGACGTGCTCGAACCCAGCCTCGACGTCCGGCCCAACCGCTTCGTGTGGCTCGGCTCGACGCAGCCGCTCGATGCATTCACGTTCTACTTCGATCGCAACGACGCCGGCCTCTTCCGCGTCCATGCGTATCGCTACGAGGAAGGTCGCTCCACCTTCATCGTCGAGTGCACGGAGGCCACGTTCCAGCGCACCGGCCTCGACCCCGGCGACGAGGCCGGTGCCGCGCGCTACTGCGAGCAGCTGTTCGCGCACCGCCTCGCCGGGCACGCGCTACTCACCAACCGCTCCACGTGGCGGCGCTTCCCGACGGTGCGAGTCGGTCACTGGCACGCGGGCAACGTCGTGCTGCTCGGCGACGCGGCGCACACCGCTCACTTCAGCATCGGCTCGGGTACGAAGCTCGCGATGGAGGACTCGATTGCCCTCTCCGATTCGCTCGCCTTCCCCGACGCCCTCACGCGCTACGAGCAGACGCGCCGGCCCATCGTCGAGAGCGTGCAGCGCGCGGCCGAGGCCAGCCTGCACTGGTTCGAGGACACCGAGCGCTACTACGACAACCTCGATCCGCTGACCTTCACCTTCAGCCTGCTCACCCGCTCGTTGCGCATCGACCACGACAACCTGCGGAGGCGCGACGCCGAGCTCGTGGCGCGCGTCGAGGCACGCTTCGACGGCAAGCCTCCAATGTTCGCACCACTGCGACTCGCGGGCCTCACCTTGCCGAATCGAGTCGGCGTGTCGGCCATGTGTCAGTACATGGCCACCGACGGACTCGTCGGCGATTGGCACCTCGTGCACTACGGGGGCCTCGCGGTAGGCGGCGCGGGCCTCGTCATGACCGAGATGACGGGCGTCTGCGACGACGGCCGCATCTCGCCCGGCTGCGCGGGGCTGTGGAACGACGCACAGGCCGACGCGTGGACGCGGATCGTCGCCTTCGCGCACGGGCAGAGCGACGCGAAGATGGGCGTACAGCTCGGCCACGCGGGTCGCAAGGGTGCGACGCGCCTCATGTGGGACGGCATGGATCGCCCGCTCGCAAGCGGCGCGTGGCCCCTGATATCGGCGTCGCCGCTGCCTTACTACCCCGAAAGCCAGATGCCGCGCGAGCTCGACCGCTCCGGCATGGACGCGTGCATCGCCGACTTCGTACGCTCGACGAAGCTGGCGCTTCGCGCCGGCTTCGACCTTCTCGAGCTGCACATGGCGCACGGCTACCTGCTCGCGAGCTTCCTGTCGCCGCTCACGAACCGTCGCACCGACGCGTTCGGCGGGAGCCTGGCCGGCCGACTCCGCTTCCCTCTCGAGCTGCTCGACGCGGTGAGAGCCGCGTGGCCTCGTGAGCGCCCGCTCTCGGTCCGCATCTCGGCCACGGACTGGGAGGACGGCGGCCTGAGCGGTGACGACGCCGTGCAGATCGGTCGCGCGCTCGCGGCACACGGCTGCGACATCGTGGACGCCTCGGGCGGGCAGACGTCGCCTGGCGCGCGGCCGAAGTACGGCCGCCTCTACCAGACCCCGTTCGCCGAGCGCATCCGCCTCGAGGCCAAGGTCCCGACCATGACGGTCGGCGCAATCAGTACGCCCGGAGACGTGAACGCGATCCTCGCCGCCGGCCGCGCGGACCTGTGCCTCCTCGCGCGTGCCCACCTCTTCGACCCCTACTTCACGAACCACGCAAAAGTCGCCCAGGGCATCGAGGCCACGAGGCCTCGACCGTACGGCGTGCTGCGCGGCTATCGTCCGCGCTGAGTCTCTCGAATGCTCAGGGGCCGCACTCGGCGCGCGTGTCGGCGTCGAGCTGGGCCACCGCCCTGGCAGTCGAACGGGCCCAGATGTTGCCGGAGACCAGCACGGCCACGCCGAGCCCTATCGTCACGCCGACGTCGGCGTACAGCCCGGTGCGGACCTCGGGCTTGCTCTGGTCCACCGCGAAGCCCGCGATGAAGGCGCCCGCGATGCCCGCGGCACCGAGCGCAGTCATGGTCAGGGTGGCGATGCGCGCCTGATATGCCCGCAGCGCGTAGACATTGGCACGCGGGAAGGGCGCGGTCAGCTCGACCAGCTCGGCGGCGGACCCCGCGCGCCCGCTCATGTCGCGGGCGACCCGGCAGGCTGCTTCGTGGTCGCGTACGACCACCTGGGGTACGCAGCCGGACAGCATCGCGCCCGTGAAGAGCGCTACACCGAGCTTCACTTCAGCACGATCGGATAGGTGACCACGAGCGGCTTGCCCTCGAACTTCGGGAAGGTCACGGTGGAGATTGCCGTGGCGATGCAGCGGTTCGTCGGGCTCTTCGGATTCTTGCCGCCGTCGATCTTGCCGGGCACCGAGGCCCACAGGTCGGGCTGCTCCTTGCGCGTGGGGGCGCGGACCGGAGCCGCCGTACAGGACCCTGCAGGATCGATTGTGATCTCGACCACGTAGATGCCTGGATCTCGAAACTTCTTGAGACAGCCATCGACCTTCTTTTGTGCGCCGTCGAGGGCGCCGATGACCTGCTCCTTCGAGAGCGCGGTCTTCTCTTCGTCCTTGCCGCCAGCCGCTTCGGCAGGCTCCTCCGGCCTGGCGGCCTTCTCGCCCTTCTTGTCCTTCGGGTCACCGCGCAGCGCGCCGAAGCCGACGAACTCGTCCACCGCCGGCTTTGCAGGCTCGGGCTTGTGCGCGCAGCCGGCCATCGCGGCAAAGCCCAGCGCCGCGCACCATCGTCCAACGTTCATCGAGCTCCTCATCGGGTGTGACATCAGGTGCCGCCCTTGCGGTCGTCGGCGAACTCCACGGGCACTTGCAACGCGCAGTCCACCAGCGCGAGCGCGGCCGGCACGTAGCGCAGCAGGGTGAGCTTCGAACCCCGGAGTGAGAGCTTTCGCGTGAGGATGGCCTTGATGGGATCGAGTCGCCGCTGCGTGACGGCCTTCCAGTCCGCGTAGTCGCCCTCGATGCAGAACGGCGCACGCGCGGCCTCCTGCATCGTGACCAGCCTGGCCTCACGGCATCGACCGCCCGCGAGGTCCAGCCACAGGCCGACGGCTGCGGGCAGCCCGAGCGCCGGCGCCGCGCGGACCGCGAGCACGATGGGCCCGTGCGTCCAGCTCGCGCCCGCCTTGCGATAGCCCACGCTCGCCTCGACGGCGGCGCGGAAGGCCTGCGCCCACTCCTCGGTCGCGAACAGCATCAGGCGTCGTACCCGAGGAGAGCGTCGACGTGGGTGCCGCCGAGCCTGGCTCGTCCGCCGAGGAACCCGAGCTCGACGACGAACACCGCGCCGACCACGCGGCCGTTCAGGCGCTCGCAAAGGCGAATGGCCGCCGCGGCGGTGCCCCCCGTGGCGAGGAGGTCGTCGACGACCACGACGGCCCGACCGTGCACCGCGTCCTCGTGCATCTCGATGGCGTCGGTTCCGTACTCGAGCGCATAGCTCTCGCTCACGCGCTTGCCCGGCAGCTTGCCGGGCTTGCGCGCCGGCACGAAGCCGATGCCGAGCCGCTCGGCGACGGGTGCGCCGAAGATGAAGCCGCGGGCCTCGATGCCGACGATGAGCTCCGGGCTGCGCTGCCGCACGCGCTCGCAGAGCAGCTCGATGGTGGCGCGGAACGCGGGCCCGTCGCCGACGAGCGGCGTGATGTCCTTGAAGAGGATGCCGGGCTTCGGGTAGTCGGGGATGTCCCGGATCTTCGACTGGATGTTCAGGAGCTGGGTCACGTGCGCCTCGTCGGGCAGAGCTTCGCGGTATTCATCATACCCCAAGGTCAGCGCGTCGTGATGTGCACCCTCGGCTCGAGAAAAGACAGCGGATCGACGGCGTGCCCGCCGACGCGGACCTCGAAGTGCACATGCGGTGCGGTCACCCGGCCGGTCTGGCCCGACAGCGCGAGAGGCTGACCACGCGTCACGGCCTGACCGACCGCGACGAGGAGGCGCTCGTTGTGCGCGTAGGCCGTGACGAGCCCGTCCCCGTGCTCGACGAGGACCATGCGACCGTAGCCGCGCAGCGTCTCGTCGGCGTGGCGCACGATGCCGTCGCACGCGGCGAGCACCGGCGTCCCCACGGGCACCACGAGGTCGACGCCGAGGTGGGGCTTTCCTTCGCGCACGCCGAAGCCGGACGACACCTGCGCCTCGACCGGCCAGCCGAGCGGGCAGCATGCCGGTACCCGCACCTCACGCAGCGTCGAGGGTGTGCCGGCGATGAATGGCGGTGCCGAGGAGATCGACCCCGAGGACGCGCAGCCCGGGAGGAGCGCGAAGACGAGCACCCGCCACATGGATGCAGCGTAACGACCCTATCGAGGTGCGTCCATTTCCAGCCCGTCCTGTTCGCGCTTTCCGTTCGCCGATCGCCTCCTCGTTTCTCCAGAAGCACGGCGCACGCGCGCTGTATGTCGGGATTGCGCTGGCTGGCCTACGCCTACGCCGCACTCATCCTCGCGTCGTGACGGTGGGCGCGACCCTCTCGCACGGGGCACTCCTCGCTCCGGCGACCCGATCGCGGCTCCCGGGCTGGGCGGCCGAGCGCGCGCCCCCTTTCCTCGGTCTTCAGGACAGCCTGGTGACGGCGTATGCGTGGCGCAACGAGCCGGCGCACCACGACGCGGTGGTCGCATCCTGCGCCGGCGCCGCGGACGAGTGCCGGCGGCGCCTGGAGGCTCTACCCTCGTCGTTCCTCGAGATGCGGCCCGACCACGCGAAGTACCTCGCTCGTCACGACGAAGTGCTCGCGCGACTCGACATGCGGATCCGCGCCAGAGACTAGCCGCCGCCGAGATCGCGCGCGATCACGGCATCGAAGCCGTCCACCTGCCAGCCGGGCAGCTTCGCGAGCAGGCCATCGTGCGTGAGGTCGAGGCCGAGCGGCGTGACGGCCACGTGCCCGCGCGTGACGGCCGCACCGTCCGACCCGTCTTCGTGGTCGACGTGCACGGGTGCGCCGCCGATCCAGTAGTAGCGGCGGCCGCGGATGTCATCGCGCTCCTCCACCTGCTCGCGGTAGACGCGGCGGCCGAGCCGTGTCCACTGGAAGCTCTTCGGAGCGCCCGACGCCGGGACGTTCACATTCAGCAGCGTGCCCGGTGGCAGCCCGCGCTCGAGGACCGCGCGCCCGAGCGCATGCGCAAAGCGAGCCGCGGGCCGGAAGCGCTCGCGATCGCGCGTCTTGCCGGGGCGATGCTCGAGCGAGATGGCGATGGCCGGCACGTCGCGAAGCGCAGCCTCGACGGCGCCGGCGACGGTGCCCGAGTAAAAGACGTCGGATCCGAGATTGTAGCCATGGTTGATGCCGGACACGACGAGGTCGGGCTTGCCACCGACGAGCTTGTGGAGGCCGAGGTAGACGCAGTCGGCCGGCGTTCCGTCGACGGCGAACCAGCGTTCCTGTACGTGGTCGACGCGCAGCGGGTGCGCGAGCGTGAAGGCGTGGCCGGTGGCAGAGCGCTCGCGATCCGGTGCTACGACGTACACCTCACCGAGGTCTGCCAGCGTTTCCGCCAGGACCTGGATCCCGGCGGCTTCGATGCCGTCGTCGTTGGACACGAGGATGCGCGGACGACTCACGACACGAGCGTACTCCGGAGCACAAAGACGGGCCAGAAAGCGCTGTGCCCGGAAGCTGCCACCGCACGCCGCGTCTATGAGCTCAAGACTTCGGACGGACGCGGCACACGTGGGCGTCGGTCACCTCGGCGCGCCCGCCTTGCACGTGGTGCGTCGCGGCGCGCAGCGTACCCGTGGCCACCACGTCGACGCGCGGCAACGCGTGAAGCTCGTTCATCCTGCAGTCCATGACGCTGTAGGTGAGGAGCGGCTTGTCGTAACCGTCGAGCAGCGCGACCGCGCTCTCCGTGGCGCCTTCCGCGTCGCGCAGCACCCAGTCGCCCCCGCAGCTGTTGCAGCACGCCGGCGCGTCGGCCCCCTTTTTTCCGACACAGGCGAGCAGCGTGCAGTCCCCGCCGCCCACCGCGATCGTCCCGCGCACGCTCACTGCCCGTGGCAGCTCTCCGCCGAGCGCGTCGGCGATGGGCACGGCAGCGTGCTCGACGTCGGGTGTGCAGGACGGGAGCGCATCGAGAAACGCGAGGGTGCGGCCCACGTCGTCTCCTGCGCGGGCGTTCGTCCGGGAGATGGTTACCGGCTTCGTGGTCGCACACGCACCGAGCAGGAGGAGGCCGAGCAGCGATGGTCGCATCGGCCGAGACTCGGCCCGGTCGCGACGCGAGTCAATCGCGCCGCATGATGAGCTCGCGGTCTCGCGCGGCGCCCACGGCGAACAGGTACTCGCCCACGACTTCGAACCCACGACGCGCGTAGAGCCGTTGCGCACCGAGGTTGTCGGAGTACACGCCGAGCCAGTTCGTCCGCGGCCCATCCCGCTCGAGCCATGCCAGCGCGCCATCGAGGAGCTGCCCGCCCCACCCCCGGCTCTGTGCCTCGGCGACGAGGTACAGGCGCTTCAGCTCGCCATCACCGAGGCGCACTTCGGCGTGGGGCAGCGAGCACGGCCCGGCCAGCGCGTGACCCACCGCGATGTCGCCATCGAACGCGAGCCAGCATGCGAGCGCCGGATTCGAGAGCAGCAGCGCCACAACACCGGGCGTGTAGGTCTCGTCGAGAAAAGCGTGCAGGTCGGCCGCGGAGTACAGGTGCGCGAACGTCTCGATGAAGGTCTGGCGCGACAGCGCAGACAGGAGCGCGTCGTCGGCTGGCGTGGCGCGGCGGATCTTCAGTGTCACTCGCTCCTCATACCTCGATACGGCGCGGCGCCGGAACCGCTGCGAACGACGACAGCACGCAAATCGTCATCGAGCGACTCCACGGGTCACTGTGACGCAGGCTCGTACGAGCCCGCATGAGCACCCTCGCAGTCGGGAAGTAGCAGGCTCGCGCATCACGCGCAGGAGACGCC
The DNA here is from genome assembly GCA_043729375.1 of Myxococcales bacterium. GTDB lineage: Bacteria > Myxococcota_A > Polyangia > Palsa-1104 > Palsa-1104 > JBDTCO01. Next base: position 5,624 of record JAYTLP010000150.1, on the reverse strand, counting down.
GTCGACGGCGGAGATGATCTCGAGGTCGCAGGCCGCGCACCGGCGCCCGGCTCGAGCTGCACGTTCGTCGTCGCGTCCACGAGGCATGCGCACAGTTCGAGCTGCAGACGACCGCGACGATTGCAGCGAGGGTGAGCTCCGCCAGCATCGACGCGGCGTAGTGCCCGCAGCCGTCGTGCGAGAAGAGTGCGACCGCCGCCACCGGGAGTCCGACGAACACACCGGCCGCAACGAGCGCGTTCTTTCGCAAGATGCGTGCGCGGGCTCGCGTGATCGGGCGGCCGCAGCTCGGGCAGGCCAACAGGTCGACGATGGCGTAGACGTCGTCTTGCATCGTGCGGATAGCGTTCGCGTTCGCGTCCGCGCGAGCGCTCGCGCGCGGTGGTGACACGACGGGCACTCGAACGGCATCAAGACGTCGCCCGTTGCCTTGGTCCGCGTCCCGATGGGGGTCGCCATGAGCATCGAGCCGTCGCAACACGGCGTAGAGAACGAGAAAGGGCCCGATTGCTCGGGCCCTTCCCTTCTACCCGGTCGGGGCGACTGATTTCGAACCAGCGACCCCGGGTCCCCCAGGGCGCGATCAGGGTCCGGTACCGTCCGGTTGAAACACGGAGTCCCTACGAGATCCGGAGCATCACCCTCTTCGGGGACCGGACTTACTGGCGACGACACGGGGACCGGACGCGCAGGTGATCGAGGTGCGGTCCGCGGTCTCGCCGAGGGGGCGGGTGGGCGCGTTCGTCATCGACTGCGTGGGCGAGTGCCGCCGCCTCAGGTCCCCCCGTCCGCATTCGGGTTGCCACCGCAGGCGGCGTAGGGGTCCTGGTAAGGGAGCGCGATGGTGTTGCAAGAGATGTTGGCCTGGTCGCCGTCGGGCGCCTTCATCCCGTTGCGCTCGATGGTGATGCCGGGTTGCACGAGCTTGCCGGTCGTCGGGTCGCACAGCTTCGGACACTGCGCGTTCTCCTTCTCCTGCCAGCAGGGGAACGTGTTCGACGCATCGGGGCAGTAGGGAAGCGTCGTCACCTGCGCGCCGAGCACGTCCTGGACGACGCAGTCGGGACGCGTGGAGCCGTTCACCGCGACCGTCTTCAGCGGCGCGATCAGGCAGCTGGGCTTGAGTGCGGAGACGATGAGCCCTGCGACCTTCGCCAGCGATGCAGAGTAGTCCGGCGTCATGGACTGGTCCTCGCCGCAGATATTCGACGACGTGTTGAGCTTCTGGTTCTTGACGACCGCGTCGAGCCGCAGCGGCGGGTCGCCGAAGAATGCGGGCTGGACGCTGTTCTGGCAGGAGTGCTGGAGCGCCACGATGCAGTTCATCCCGAGCGTCGGGCATGCCTGGTACGACGGTGAGGGCGCCTTGCCGTTGCCCGTCCCGGTCGCGGCGAGGATGGTCTCGAAAGGGGACGTAGGGGCATCGATCGCGACGAGGATGACATCGGTAGCAGGGTTCGCCTTCAGCTTGCCCGGCGTGGTGAACAGGTCGGTGTAGCGCGAGATGTCGTATTCGCCGCCGACCATGGTCGCGCTCGTGTTGGGCGCGGCCTCGCAAGTCAGCGCGCCGTTGGACGCGCCTTCCGGCGTGAGGACGGCAGGCATGCCGCACGCGATGCCGTAGTGGGTCTGGCGGTATGTCGTGTACGCGCCGTACTGCGACACCTTGTTCGGATCTGAACTGAAGAAGTCGACGTTCGGCGGGGCCGAGCTGTCGTCTTCGTTGGTAACGAACACGACGGCGAGGATCGCATCGGAGCGGAGGAAGCCGGCGTTGGTGGGGTTGTTCGTCGTGAGTGCGGCGTAAACGCTCTCGAGCTGGTGCTCGAATCCGCAGCCTTTGGAGCCGACGCTGGCGGCGCAGGTGAACTGCGCGCCGAGGTTCGACGAGGAGCAGCCACCTGGCAGGTTGCACGTGTCGCCGTTCGCGCCGTACGCATACTGGATGTATGCCAGGCCCGTCGGCGGCTTGCAGGTCGGACTCGCCGCCGCGCCGACGGCCTGCAGGAGGCCTTTCTGCCCGCCAGGCGACGCATCGCACCCTCCACCCGCTGCGGCCCCGGCGCCGTAGTCTGAGGTCACCACGCCGATGTGCAGGTCGGGGAATTGCGGCATCGAGCCGTCGGTGGGGTGTGCGAGCTTGTCGAATGCGGCGAGGAAGCTCGGGAACTTGGCGAGGAGCTCCGCCTGCATCGCGTCCATCGAGAAGGAGTTGTCGACCATGAAGAGCAGGTCGACCTTGTTCTTTATGGTCTGGGCTGTCGATACGTTCGTCTGCTGCTCCACGGTGGTCTGCGGTGCCTCGACGGGCGGTGCGACGCACGCGCCGAGCATCGAGGAGAGCAAGAGGGCGGCCGGGCGCATGCGCTTCATTCGTTGCATGCAACGCAAGATCTGCACCATCAAACAGGTCGAGCGAATCCTCGGTCTTGGCGCGCTGGCGGACGCCGAGGACGGCAGGTTGTCGCGCGTCACCGGGACGGACTGCCGCACGTCCGCTGAGAAGCGATCAATTGACGATGGTGTGGCAAACGGCGTCGCAGCTCGAGCCGCTGTCGAACAACTCGCCGGACTGACATGCGACGGTCCCGTCGCCGCGGTACGGCGTGGTCCGGCCGATCTCCGTGCAATTGAGGGTGCGGTACGCGTTCCGATACTTGGCGGAGCCTGCGCCCGCTGACTGCGTCCATCCAGCATCCGCCGCCCGCTCGCCGGCTCTGAATTGCCGACGGTGACGGCCTTGCCGGTCGTGTGTCCAAGCCAGTTCGATCGTCGAATGGCCTCTTCAGAAAATTTCCTCACCGACCTGGCCGCGGCTCTCGGCACCATCGCGGCGTCGAATGGCGGGGGCGCGATCCTCACCGGCCTCGTTTCGCAGGGAGACGTAGGCGATCGCCATACCTGCGTCACGAGGTCTGCGCGTGTCGACATCCGCCTCGATTCCGCTCCACACCAACAAGCTCCCGTGCGAGAGCACCCCGAGGGGCGTGAGCTTCGCCGCGGAGTTTGCCGCACCCATCGGCTCGCACCGCCTCGAGCTCCACTTCGACCGCAGCCCGAGAAAATCCTATGCGGCCATGCGGCGCCTCTTTACAGCACTGCTCGGGCTCGACGCGGGGATCACGCAGCGCGCGATGGCGGAGGCCGTCACCGAGCTCTGCGGCCCTCGCAACAAGGCATGCGGCACCGTCGTGCTCGCGACCCCGGACGGCGAGTGCTTCGCGCCCTCGCGCATCGAGACGCACGTTGCTGCACAGCATGCCGACGGACAAGGCCCTTGCGTTCCACGAGGCCGTCCACCTCGTCGTCGCGTACGACGCGAGCTTTCACCCGTACGCCGCCACGTCGAGCAACTGGTTCGCCTTCAGTGTCGAGGCAACAGTCGATGCCGTCCGTCTCAGCGTACGCGTCGACCTCGCGGGTCGAGCTGGTGAAGGCATCTGCCTCGGCCGGAAGCGCACACCAGCGGCGGCGCGGATGCACACGTGCAACGAGTACCAGGACACCGACCTCATGCGCGCCGTCGACGTCGCATTCCGATTCAAGACCTCGGTTGCCGATGTCGAGCGCTTCCTCGATGCCGAGGACAAGATCGTGTGCGTGTGGCTCGCCGAGCAGCGCGCCCACCTCGAGCACTTCGCGGTACGCCTGCTCGCGGAGAGCTGGATCAAGGTTCGCTTCCACGAGGGGCGGAAAATCCCGCGCTGGCGGCGTCCGCGCTGGAGTCCGATCTGGTTCCGCGCCGCACCCGATACCGAGTCGAAAGAGGTCCCCACGGGCGACGCTGTCCGCCGCGCACGAAGGATCGACCGCGCTCGTACATGCGATATGTGGACGTCGACGGACAGCGTCGCCAGCGCGTCGCCAATGGCGCGCAGGCGGCCGCGGAGGCCCGTCCTCTGATCGCCTCGGCGGAGTTGCGCGTGGCGGAAGGCCGCGTCGGCGTCGAGAAGGTGAAGCCCCCACCCCGGAGGGGTGTTCCCGCGCGACGATCACGGTCGCCGACCTGGCAGACCACTTCCTCGGGGACGTCGAGCACTTTCGCGACGGCTTGACCCTGACGCCGGCGAGCGTCGCCAACGAGTTCGCGACGCTCTCGAAGGTCCACGAGTCTTCCATGCGATGCGAGCACATCGCTTGCGTGAATCCGTGTCGCGGCGTCGAGCGTCCCCGCGGCGAGTTCGCACTCGACTACTTCGGCCATTCGGAGGTCGGATGCATCATCGCTCCGGCCGAGACCCACGTCGCCGAGCCGGACGCGAGTTCCGATGCCCGCGTCTTACCTGTCGCGATCTCACTCGCGGTGTTCGCCGGGCTCCGCAGCGTGGCGCCCAGGCTGCCCCGAGACGGACGAGGCCCCTGTCGTGCCCGTGCGCGATGACGGCAAGCGCGGGCGCTTCCACATGCTCGAGTCGCAGAACATGCTCGAGCTGCCCGCGGTCCTGGTCGCCGCGGGCTGCCGCAAGCCGTGAAGGCCGTGGCACGCGCTGCGCCACGCGTTTGCGTCGAGCTTCATCACGGCCTGCGGGAACACCCGGACGCTGCAGCTGCTCGGGGACGCGGACGTGAACACCACCGTCATCTACGCCCACCTCGACCCCGACCACCTGGCCGGGGAGATCGGGCGCCTGTCCTACGTCGCGCCGGTCGGGGCGGCGACCGACGATCTCGCCGAGGCCCGATGCACTCGCATGGCTATGCACGCGGACACGTGGAGGACATCCGGCGAACTTGGACATCCGGCCAACGGGACTCGATCCAGAGTCGGCTGCACCAAAAGAAAAAGCCCGGGTTTCCCCGGGCTCACTGCAGTCGGGGCGACAGGATTCGAACCTGCGACCCCTAGTCCCCCAGACTAGTGCGCTAACCAGGCTGCGCCACGCCCCGAATCCCTTCTGGTTGTTCCCCGAAAGGGACTGCACTCCTACTACAAAGCCTCATCCTCGTCGAGGATCTTTTCGATCGCGGCGAGCGTTGCCTCGGCCTCGGCGACCCTCACCCGCATCGCGGACACGGTCGGGGGCCTCGCCGACTTGCCAGCCGAGGCGTCCGTGGCCACGGCCTCGACGACACCGTCCGTGTCCCCGGTCTGCGGCGACTCCAGGCGACGACGCGCGCCCTCGATCTTGTAACCCTCCTCGTACAGGAGGCGCCGGATCTCGAGAATGCGCTCCACGTCCTTGCGACGGAAGAGGCGCTGATTGCTGCGCGACTTCTGGGGCCGGAGGCTGCGGAACTCGGACTCCCAGTAGCGAATGACGTAGGGCTCGACGCCCGCCAGCTCCGCCACCTCGCCGATCTTGAAGTAGTGCTTGTCGGGTATGCGCATGGCGCGCGCCCGCCTCGACTACGTGTTCAGCGCGTTCTTGAGGACCTGGCTCGGCTTGAACGTCAGCACGCGACGGGCGCTGATCGTGATCTCCTGGCCGGTCTGCGGGTTTCGACCCACGCGCGCGTTCTTGTCGCGCACGACGAAGTTCCCGAAGCCCGAGATCTTGATCTTCTCGCCGCGCTCGAGGGTTTCCTTGATGGTGTCGAACACGGTCTCCACGATGTCGGCCGCTTCCTTCTTCGAGAACCCGCCTACTTTTTCGTAGACGTTCTCGATGATGTCGGCCTTGGTC
>JAYTLP010000149.1:0-10605 GCA_043729375.1 Myxococcales bacterium | reverse complement strand
GCTCGCCGCGCGAGGCGCCGCGATGGAGAGGAACGGCGACCACGGTGCCAGCCCGCCGACGAGAGCCAGCAGCAGGGAAGCGCAGAAGCCCGCCACGTGCAGCACGAGGTGCCCGACCGGTCCGCAGGCGAGCGAGAGCAGCGCGCCCGCGATGCCGACCGGCACGACCAGCAGCTCGGTGAGGGGCACTGCAACGGCGTTGGAGAGGATGCCCATCGGTGCCACCTGTCCGAACCACCACGCGGTGAGCGGCGCCGTGGCGAGCGTCGCGGCGAGTGACGCGAGGAGGAGCGACCCCACACCGCGGACGGCGCGCCCGATGGGCGTCTGCGCCGGCGGGAGCCGCGGCACGGCGATCATGGCCAGCGCCGATACGAACGAGAGCTGGAACGACACGTCGAACAGCCGCGCGGGTCGCGGGACGAGGAGCGCGAGCACGGCGAAGGCGAGCGCGTCGGCTCCGCGCAGTCGACGCGCCCACACCACCGCGAAGAACGCATACACGACGACGAGCGCCGCACGTAGCGTGGCGATCTCTGCGCCCACCAGCAGCGTGTAGGCGGCGACGAGCGGCAGCGCAAGGAGCGCTGCCCATCGATCCCGCGGTCGCGCGCGCCCGAGCGATGGCCACAGCGTCCGCAGCACCAGCCGCACGAGCCCGTACAGCAACCCGGCCACGAACGCGAGGTGAAGCCCGCTCACGGAAAGGAGGTGCGTGATGCCGACCGCGCGGAAGCGTGCTTCGAGCGCCTCGTCGAGGCCGCCGCGGTCGCCGAGGACCAGCGCCGCGACGAGCGTCGCCTCGGCCTCCGGAAGCACGGCAAAGATCTGCGTGCGCAGGCGCAACCGAAGCGCCCAGAGCGAGCCGTGCACCGTGGTCCGCTCGTCGACGACGCGCATCACCCGCTCCGACACGTGCACGCTCGCGCGCGCATCGAGATCCTCTGCGGCGAGGCGCCACGGGCCATCGCAGTCGCCGAAGTTGCACACGTGCGACCGTACGAGGCGGGCGGAGAAGACGAGCTCGTCCCCTGGACCGAGCGGCTCGCGCGGGCGTGGCATCACGAGCGCCACGCGTCCCTCCACGGGGACGAGCGCGTCGTCGCGGCGCGCGCTGATGAGCTCGATCGGAAGCCGCGTCCGCTCGCCTTCCTTCGGCGTCCCGTCCACTCGCCCGACCAGCGTCCACTGCTTGCCGTCGGCGAGCGCGGGCGAGAGCGCCGACGTCGGCAGGCCGACCCACGCGGCGACGGCGCACGCGTGGAGCGCGAGACCGAGGTGCGGGTGGCGGCGCATCGTCACGAGGCCGAGCAGGGACAGAACGGCCGCGTAACCGAGCAGCGCGGCAGGCGTGGCCTCGCCGAAGCGCGCCAGGCCGACGCCGATGACCCACGAACCCGCGACGATGCGCATCCACACGAGGGTCCTTATCGGCGACGCTGCGCAAAGGTTGCCCGCGGTCGAGCATCTCGTGGAAAGCTACGGCGGCACCGCATGACCTTGCTGCTCGCACTCGACGGCGCCGCGCTCGCTTGCTTGCACGGCTGGCCCACGCACCTCGTCGCGCACCTGGCGGTGTACGTCGGCGCGGGCCTGCTCTGGCTCGTGCTCGCGCGCGAACCAAGAAACGCTCGGGTTGCGCTGGTCGTTCTCGCTGCGGCGCTGCACGTCGTGGCCCTCGCCGGGAGTCCTCGTCACTCCGATGACGTGTACCGCTACCTCTGGGACGGCGCGGTACAGCAGCACGGTGTGTCGCCCTACGCGTACGCCCCCGACGACGAGTCGCTGGCACCGTTGCGCACGCCGCTGTGGAATCGCATCAACAACCGCCCGCTGCCCACGATCTATCCGCCGGGCGCACAGCTCGCGTTCGTCGCGGCGGCCGCGTCGCCGTCGCACCCGCTGCTCGGCTGGAAGTTGATCGTGGCGCTCGGCGACTTGGCGACGGTGCTGCTCCTGTGGCGCGCGCGCGGCCGGGCGGTCGCCCTCGTCTGGCTGAGCTCGCCACTGGTACTGGTGGAGCTGTGCGTCAACGGCCACGTCGAGGCGATCGGCGTCGCGTTGTTCACCGCAGCGCTCACCGCGCTGCCCCTGCGGCGCACGCTGAGCGGCGCGCTGCTCGGGCTCGCGAGCGCGACGAAGCTGCTGCCGGTCTACCTGTTGATCGCGCTACGAGACCGCCGCGTCCTCGTCGCGGCCTCGCTGGCTATCGGGCTCGCATATGCGCCCTACATGGGTGCCGGTACGAAGGTCGTGGGCTCCCTCGGCGAGTACGGGCGGCGCTGGCGCTCGAACGACGGGCTCTTCGGCGTGCTGCTCGCGGGCTCCACGGAGGCGGTCGCGATCACCACGGGGATCCGTGCGAAGACCGATCGCGTCGAGCTCGGCCGCGCTGGGCCGCTCCTCACCGGGCGCGATCGCCCGCAGGCCTATCCGGACGAGCTCGCCGGCGTCGTCGCGCGGGGCTTCGTGCTCATCCTTTTCTGTCTCGCGCTCTGGCGGGCCGAGCGCAGCACCCGCGACCTGCCCATCGAGCGGCGTGCGCTGCTCGTCGCGCAGGTTGGTATGGGCGCGTTCCTGCTCCTGACACCCGCGTTGCACCCGTGGTACGCGCTGTGGCTGCTCCCGCCGCTGCTGCTCGACGACGGACCTCGTTACCCCCACGAGCGCGCGGCGTGGCTGTGGCTCGTGGCCACCGTCCCCCTCGGTCACGTACCGCTCGTGGCCTGGCTCGACCACCGTGGCTGGCACGACCCGCTGTGGACGCGCCTCATCGAGCACGGGCCTGCGCTCGCGCTGCTCGCCTGCGGCCCGGTGATGCGCGCCCTCGCGCGAGTCCGGCCTCGGCGCCGACTTTCTTCGTCACGACGCGTCGTGTAACGTCCGTTCGCGTGAGCTGCGCCATAGCACGGTCCCTGGTCGTCGTGAGTCTCCTGACGGCGCCGGTCGCTCACGCAGGCACCGTGCACGGCCAGATCAGGCTTCCCATCGACAAGGGTGAGGCGCCCGACGGCTTGTGGCGGCTGGACAACGGGCTGTTGCCCGTGCTGCCCAAGACCGCCGACGCTCGCACGGACTGCTTCGTGCTCGTGGTGCCGAAGGTGCCACCGAAGAGCCGCAAGCCCGCGACGGTGTCGGCCGAGCTGCGGGGGCTGAAGCTCGTGCCGAGCCTGATCGTCGCGACGACGGGCGATACGGTCGAGGTTCGCAACGAGGACCGTGTCCCCCACGCGCTGTTTGCCGACGATCTCCTTCCTGAAAAAACGATCGCGGCGGGCAGCGTCCGCTCGGAGCTCGTCCAGCGCCCGGGGATCTACACGATCCACGACGGCGAGCTGCCCCACGTTCGCGGCTGGCTGGTGGTCGTGGATGGTGGCATCGTCGCGCGGCCCGACGACCGCGGCGCGTGGCGTGCAGAGCTGCCGGACGGCCATTACACAGCGAAGCTTTTCTACCGGGGCGCTTTCGTCGGTGAGCACCCCTTCGACGTGAGCGCACGGCCGGCCGAGGTCGATCTCACGGCAACGGGGGAGCACCCGTGAGCTTGCTGCGCCTGTGGATCGTCGTCCTCACGATCGCGCTCGTCGGCGCGGCAGCGCTCGTCGTCTGCCTCCCGCGCAGCCTGGTCGACGAGATCGATCGAGACGCGCAGTCGCACCTGGCGCACGCGCGTCGCGCGGCGTCCATGCTGCTGCGGGTCAGCGCCCGCAAGCGCATCGATACAGCAGCGCTGCTTGCCAGCGACGCCGTGCTGATGGAGTCGCTCGATGAGGCCACCCGCGGGCCGCCCGATCTGCAGACGGTGCACCGCACCGTGCAGGAGCGTCTCAAGATCTTCAACGAGAAGCTGAAGGCGGAGCTCGTGCTCGCGACCGATGCGCACGGTCGCGTGATTGCCCGTGTCGGACTGGACCCTGCGGCGTACAAGGACAGCGTCGAGGGCTACCCGCTCGTCTCCGACGCCCTGCGCGGGGTGCGCGGCGACGACACCTGGACCCTCTCCGGAAAGCTTTACCGAGTGGTGGCCTCTCCAGTCGTCGATCGCGATCACTACGCGGGCGTGATCGTCGTCGGACAAGAAGTCACGACGGAGCTTGCGGAGTCGCTGAAGAAGGAGCTCGGCCTCGACGTCGCATTCCTCCTGCGCGGGCGGGTGCTCGCCTCCACCTCTGCGCTTCCCATCCTCGACGAGCTCCCCATCGCAGTCACCCCCGCGCACACGGCCCCGGACGCGGCACCGTTCGCGGTACGCGGCTACAGCGTGGCAATCGGACCCTTTCCAGGTGAAGCCGGAGAGGACGCACACTTCGCGCTCTTCAGCCCCCGACGCGACGTCGCCACGCTTCCCGGCCTCGTCACGCAGCTCGCGGGGAGCGACCCGAGCGCGCTCCCGCTGCATGCTCTCGGCCTCGTCGGTGCGAGCGGGCTCGTTCTCCTCATGTTCGGGCTCCTTCTCGTCTCGCTGGCCGGGTCGCGACCCCTCGCGAGGCTGGCCCGGGAGACGCAGGCGCTCTCGCGTGGCGAGATGACGCGGGTGCCCGAGAACGCCTACAGCGGCTCGCTCCGCACGATCGCGCGCTCCGTGAACTTCACCGTCGAGCGCATCGGCGGCCGCGTACGCGCCGAGCAGCGCGCGGCCGAGGCCATCGCCGCGCCGGTCCCCATCGCGGCGCCGCGCGTGGAAGCTGCGATGGCACCGCTCCGCGCGGAATCGCCGACCACCCCGCTGCGCGCCGCCAGCTTCGCAGCGCAGGACTTGCTGCAGGAGCTCGACTCGCTCCCGACCCAGGCGACCCCCTTCGAGGAGCCGCTTCTTTCGTCGGGCTCGAGCATCATGACGCCGCTCCCACCGCCCGCGCCGCCCCTGTTCACGCAGCAGGTCGAGACGGGGCACGCCGCGATCGAGCACGCGGCCGCCGAGATGGAAGCGCGCACGCGCGGCTTCGAGGAGCAGACGTCGGTCGAGAGTCCGTCGGAGGCGATGCTCATCGCGTCGTCGCAGGAGACCAACGACGACGTCGAGGACGACTTCCGGCGCGTGTACCTGGAGTTCGTGCGAACGCGCGAGACCTGCGGAGAGACGCTCGAGGGCGTGAGCTTCGACAAGTTCGTCGTGAAGCTCAGGCAGAACCGCACGCTGCTCATCCAGCGGTACGGGTGCAGCAGCGTGCGTTTCATGGTTTACATCCGCGACGGCAAGACGGCGCTCAAGGCCACACCGATCACGTAGGCAGCAGCACCACGAAGCCTGCACCGTGGCGGCCGTCGCGCGGCAGGCCGTTCACCACCTCTATCTCGCCACCGTGCTCCATCACGATGCGCTGCACCAGCGCGAGCCCGAGACCCGTGCCCCCGGGCTTCGAGGTGGCGTAGAGCTGAAAGAGCTGGTCGCGAACGCTATCGGCGATACCCATCCCGTCGTCGAGAACCGCGAAGGTGACGCGTCTGTCGCGACGACCGGTGCACACGACCACGCGCGTGGCGGCCTCGCGCGCGTTCTCGAGCAGGTTCACGAGAACCTGCTGGAGCTGCCCACGGTCCGCGCGCGCAGGAGGCAGGTCGGTCTCGAACCGCCGCTCGACGACGAGCGAGCCCTCGTAGAGCTTGCACGCGTCTTCGCACAGGGCGCCGAGGTCCACGTCGCCCAGGGTCGGCGCCGGCAGCCGGGCGAAGCGCGCGAACTCGCCGACGATGACCTTGAGGCGCTGGACCTCTTCGAGGATCACCTTTGCGGACTCGTCGAAGAGTCGATCGAAGTCGGCTGCGCGATCTGGCCGAGCGCGCGTGCGCTGCAGCGTCTCGATCGACATCTGGATCGGCGTGAGCGGGTTCTTGAGCTCGTGCGCGAGGTGCTGCGCCATCTGACGCCACGCTGCCGCTCGCTCGGCGCGGAGCGCGCTCTGCTCGGCCGCGCCCAGATTCGAGACCATCTCGTTGAACCGCCGGGTCAGCGACGCGACCTCGTCGTTGCCTTGCACTTCGAGCGCGAGTTCGCGGTGACCGCGCGCAATCGCGTCCGCACCTTCCGCCAGCTCGCCGAGAGGGCGGGTGATGCGTCGCGCCACCACCGAGCCCGCCACCAGCGCCACCGCGACACCACCGAGCGCAAGGAGCAGAGCCGCAAGCGTGAGCTCGTTCAACGCGCCCTGGAGCGCGCGATCTACACCGCGCACCTCGACGGGGAGCAGCGGCTCTCCCTCCGCGCCCTCCAGCTCGACGGTGCGCACGACGGTGCCCGACGGCGCCTTCTTCTGCGGCCGGACCACTCGCTCGATCGACGCCGACACGTGGTCGGGCAGCAGCTCGTCGATCCAGAGGCCGACCACCAGCTGCGCGCCCTGCGCACCGAGCGGGCGCGTGACCTCCAGCGCGAGTCGGCCTTCGCCCTGCTTCACGAAGCGGGGGCGCTCCGCGACGAGCTGCGCGCGGCCGTGGACCTGCGGACGCACCACGCGAGTTCCCTCGCTCGACGGATCGTCCGGCGCCGCGAGGACCTGGCCACCAGCATCGAGCACGACGAGGAGATCGAGACCGCGCGAGCGCGCTTCCTGCGCTGCCAGGTCAGCGAGCACGCGGCGTCCCTCGTCGCTACCGGCCAGCTCCGCGACGCGTGCGAACGGATCGGCGGGCCGCGCGAGGCGGGTGGCGTTGCGCTCGAGGGTGGTGATCGCGGCCTCGTACTCGCGCTCCGTCTGGCTGGCGACCTCCTCCACCTGCCGGCGGAGCTCCTGGCGATAGCGATTGCCGATGACCTCGCGCGCGACGAGCGCGAGCGGCGCCAGCGGCAGGAGGGTCACGGCACCGAATGCGATGGTGAGCTTCGTGCCGAGGCGCACCCGTCAGCTCTTGTGGGGCTCGAGGCGCGCCTCGAGGAGTGCCAGACGATCGCGCAGCTCATCGCGGGACCGCTCGAGGTGCTCGGTGCGCTCGCGCAGGGCCTTGACCTGATCGGCCGGTCCGCGACCGTCCGCCAGCGTGCGCAGCACCTCGCGCGCGTGACGCCGGACGCGGCCGTCGAGATCCTGCGCAGCCACGCGCTCGAGCGTCTCCGAGGCGTCCGGATCGGCCAGCGTCGCGAGGCCCTCCACCGCCGCCGTGCGTGCGCGAAAGTCTGGATCGTCGAGCGCCAGCTCCTCGAGGTCTTCACGAACGGCGCGCCGCCGCGCCTGGTGTTCCGCGGCGAGCGTGGCAGCGGCCGAGATCGCTGCAGCACGTGCGCTCGCGGGTGATCCGTAGCGGGTGCGCTCGAGGACGAGCGCGAGGCCTCGCTCGTCGCGCAGGGCCGCGAGGCCGGCGAGCGCCGCAGCGGAGAGCACATCGCGATGCGACGGCCGATCGAGCACGGCTGCCAGGCGTTCGAACGACTCGGGCACGCGCAGCTTGCCGAGCGTAGTGGCCGCTTCGGCCTCGACGAGGTAGCTCGGATCACCCTCCGCAAGGACGAGCGCAACCGTCGATGCCGCGCCCAGGTCGTGGCGAAAGTGCGCGAGCGCACGCACGATGGAGCGGCGCACCTTCGGGTGCAGCTCGAGCGGCAGGCGCGTGCACAGCGCGTCGCGCGAAGCGATGCCGCGCAGCTCACCGAGCGCCTTCGCTGCCTCCGCGCGCGTGGCCCAGAACGCGTCCTTCTCCATCGAGGACACCAGCGCGGCACGTGTCGTGTGCGCCGCCTGCTTGCCGAGCGCGCGGGCCGCACGCAGCCGGTCGATGCCGCGCGCCGCGGAGACGAGCTCCGTGAGCCACAGCGGCTCGGGCTTCTTCACCTCGAAGAGGCCGAGCAGGTCCATCCCGGGGTCGAAGATGGCCTGCGTCGGGGCAGCCGTGCATGGAAGGTAGAAGAGCTCGCGCGCGTGCCGAACGGACAGCACGTGCCGCTGCACCTCGCTGCCCACGACCAGCTCCACCGGCACCGCGAGGGCCCACTCATCGCCCTTCTGAGAGACCTCGACGCGAGCGAGGTGGGACGCCTCGTCCCAGGAGTAGGCGATCTTGAGCTGGGGATGCCCCGCTCGGTGCAGCCACTGGTCGAAGAAGCGCGTGAGAGAGACGCCGCTGGCTTCCTCGAGCGCGCGTTGCAGGTCCGAGGTCTCGACGACTCCGCCCGCGTGGCGATCGACGTAGCGCTTGATGCCACGCCAGAACGGCTCGTCACCGAGCTCGCGGCGGAGCATGTGCAGGACCGCACCGCCCTTCTCGTAGAGGTGGCGATCGAACAGATCGATGGGACCGTCGTAGATGCGCGCGACGATGGGGCGCACGTAGCGGTGCTTCGCCTCGTGCAGGTACTGCTCGCGATCCCCGAGGCGGTCCCACGCAGCCTCGTCTTCGCCTGCGACGTGCTCGCGCCACATATGCTCGAAGTACGTGGCGAAGCCCTCGTTGAGCCATCCATGCGCCCAGTCGCGACAGGTGACGAGATCCCCGAACCACTGGTGCGCGAGCTCGTGCGCGACGAGCGGCTCCGACGTCATGTCGAGGTGCGCGCGCTCGTCGTGCAGCGTGAGGTCGGTCAACGTGGTGGCCGACGTGTTCTCCATGCCGCCGAAGATGAACTCCGACACCACAATCTGACTGTAGCGCGGGAAGGGATAAGGGCGCCCCGTGAGCGACTCGAACAGCGCCATCATCTCGGGCGTGCGCGCGAACGTGCGCGGGGCATCCTCGAGGCGCCCGGGGTGCACGTGGTACGCGAGCGGCACCTCGCCATGCCGCGCCTCGATCGTCGCGAAGGTGCCGACGACGAGCGTGACGAGGTAGCTCGAGTGCGGCTGATCGAGCCGGTAGTGCATCGTGCGCTGCTCGCCCGCCGTCGTGTCCTCGACGAGCACTCCGTTCGAGAGCGCGAAGAGTGCGTGCGGAAACGTCGCGCGGACCTCGGTCGCGCACTTGTAGCTGGGGTGGTCGAGGCACGGGAACCAGTGCCGGTTGTCCTCGTCCTGTCCCTGCGTCCACGCTTCGGTCGGCCGGGCGGGATACGCCGCATCGGGTCGGATGAAGTACAGGCCTTTAGCGGGCTCGGACTCGTGCGTGACGCGAACCGTGAGCGCCGCGTCTCGACGCCGGTCGCCGAGCCCGATCACGAGCTGCTTGCCATCGTAGCGGAACGGCGTGACGTGACCGTCGACCTCGACGGACTCGATCGTCATCGCGACGGCGTCGAGCGCGACCTCGAGCACACCGTCCCTGACAGCACTCAGCGAGAGCGTCGTGTGGCCACCTACCCGGCCGCGCTCGAGATCGACGCGCACATCGATGACCATGCGGGTCGGCTCGACGACGCGGTCGGGCACGTAGTACGGGCTCGAGCCGGGCATCGCGAATGGGTGTGCATCGCCTGCTCGCGCCCCGGTGTGGCAGCGGCAGCGGGTGCCCCCGTGTGCGGCGCTCACTGGGCGCGCGTCGGCGTGAGCTGGCGCGGCGACATCGTCCACACGAGCGTTGCCTTGCCGAGCTGCGGCGCTTCGTCGATGGTGAGCTTGACCACGCCCGCCTTGACGAGGCTCATCCCGGGGCGGCCCACGAGGTCGGACAGCAGCTGGCCCATCGAGGGCTCGTGCCCGACGAGTGCGACCCGGTCGCCGGTCAAGCGTGCCAACAGAGCGAACAGCTGCTTCGTCGTACCGTCGGGCGTGAGCGCCGAGTCCACGACGAGCCCTGCATCGTAGTGCATCTCGACGGCGACGAGCGTGGCGGTCTCGACTGCGCGCACGAGCGGACTGACCGCGATCGTGTCGAAGCCGACCTGCTGCGCGAGCAGCGCGGCGCCGACGGTGCGCGCCTCCTTGCGACCTTCGGGCTGCAGCGCGCGCTCCCAGTCGCTGGCGGCGTGATCGACGGCCCGGGCATGACGGAACAGATAGAGCTCTTTCACGACGCGGTCATAACATAGGACGAGGCGCTGATCTGGTAGAGTCGCGAGCTCATGGGCTCAGTAGACCTCGTCGCCGGTATCGATCTCGGCGGTACCAAGATCCACGCGGCGCTCGTCGACGCCACCGGCAAGATCTACGCGTCCGATCGCTGCAAGACGCTCCCCGAAGAGGGTCCCGATGCCGTCATCGGCCGCATGGTCGAGCTCGTCGACGGGCTGTGTCGCGAGCAGGGCATCGCACCGTCGACGCTCAAGGCATTGTCGATCGGCGTGCCGGGCGGCTCCGACGACGCGGCCGGTATGGTCGACAAGGCTCCCAACCTCGGCTGGACGAAGGTGCCGCTCGCCAAGCGCCTCACCGACGCGCTCGGCGTCGGCAAGGTCATCCTCGACAACGACGTGCGAGTCGCGGTCATCGGCGAGTGGGCGTACGGGGTCGGCAAGGGCACGCAGAACATGATCGGCCTGTTCGTGGGCACGGGCGTGGGCGGCGGCCTCATCGTCGACGGCAAGGTGCACACGGGGGCACGCGGTGTCGCCGGCGAGCTCGGGCACATGGTCATCGAGATGGGCGGACCGCGCTGTGGCTGCGGCCGGCGCGGCTGCGTCGAGGCGCTCGCGTCCCGGACCGCGATGGAGCGCGACCTGCGCGCCCGCAGCAAGCATGGCGACCGCAGCAAGGCGCTCCGCATCATGAAGAAGGAGGATCGTGCACGCCTCACCTCGAGCGTCGT
>JAYTLP010000148.1:0-10857 GCA_043729375.1 Myxococcales bacterium | reverse complement strand
CCCGACGATCCCGAGCGCGATCGCTTCGGACCCGCTCGCGGCGAACACGACACCCTCGGCGGTGGCACCGACCAGCGCCGCCACCCCGCGACGCGCCGCTTCCACGAGCTCGCGCGCCGCCCGCCCCCGCGTGTGGATCGACGACGGGTTGCCGAACGCACCGGAGGACAGCACCGCGATCATTGCGTCCCGCGCTGCGGCGCCGAGCGGCGTGCCGGCGTTGTGGTCGAGGTAGCGGGATGCCATCGGTGGATTTCCTGGACGGTAGCATGCGTTCGATTTGACCCGGCCGCGCGACGGGCCAAAGATCGGGAGCTGCGATGGGTCATTCCATAGGAGAGCTGCTGGTGCGACGCGGCGTGATCTCCGCGGACGCGCTGAAGCGTGCAATCGCGCGCAAGGCGATGAGCGGCGGCACACTCGGCGAGCACCTGGTGGCGGACGGCGTCGTCGACGAGGAGACGCTTGCGCAGTTCTTTCATCGCCACCTCGTCCTGCCGCGAATCGCCGACTCGCGCCTCTTCCACCTCTCCCCGGCCGTGCTGCGGCTCGTGCCGGCCGAGGTGGCCGTCGAGTTCCGCGTGCTACCGATCGCCGTCGACGGCGATGGCTCGGTACTCGTCGCGATGGCCGACCCCTCCGACAACCACGCAGTCGAGGAGCTGGCATTCTTCGTCGACGCGTTCATCTTGCGCGGCGTCGCCACCGAGACGGCGTTGCGCACCGCGCTCGCGCGCCACTACCCCGGCTCGGCGCGCGCTCCGGTCACCGACTTCGAGCTACCCATCGACGTCGAGGAGCCGGAGCCGCTGCTCCTCACGCACAAAAAGCCAGTGCCGCCGCCCGTCGACGAAGCACCCGTGCTGCTGACGAATCCGCGGCGTCACCTGCGCACGGGCACGCTTCCAGGGCTCTCGCCCCCGCGCGTCGCGCCTCCGCTAGACGCGTTCCGTTCGGCGCCGGCCAGGGACGCGGTCGGTACGCTGCTGGTCGACTACGCATCGCAGCTCGTCCGACGCGTGGCGCTCTTCGTCGTGCGGCGCGGCGCACTCGTCGGACACGACGTCCGCGGCGCCGGGCTGGAGCGAGCGATCGTCGAGCTCATCCACGTGCCGCTCGGCCGGCCGTCGCTGCTCGACGATGTGGTGCGCGCGCGCGTGCCGTACCGCGGAGAGCTGCCTGACACCGCACAGGACCGGGCGCTCGGGCGGTGCATCGCCACGCTCGAGCGCGCGGACGTCCTCGTGTGCCCGGTCCTCGTTCGCGATCGCGTCGTCGCGGTGCTGTTCGGGACTCAGGTCGAGGACCCTCTCCCGGAGGCGGATCTTCAGGCAGCGCTGCACGAGGCCGGCCGCGCCTACGAGCGGATCCTGCTCGTGGCGCGCGCCGGGTCACATCTCTTCACGTAATTCAAATAACTTGCGGTCATTTTGCACGGTAGATTCTGCGCGCGCGTCCACTCCTCGTGACCTACACTCCGTCGAGGTAGGTCGACCTGAGCCCCCCCGACACATCCAGCTCCGCCTCCGAGACGTCCCGCCCCGGGCCCGTCGCGGCCGGCGCGTCCCGCTTCTTCGAGCGCGAGCTCGAGAGTATCGCCACCCTCGCCGAGCACGCCGTCGACGCGCAGGTCGGTCGCGTCGTCGTCGTCGAGGGTGAGGCCGGGGTCGGCAAGAGCCGTCTCGGCGCTGCGCTGACCTCTGCGCTCGCAGCGCGCGGCGTTCACGTTCTCGAGGGTCGTTGCTGCGACGGAGCGCATCACGCCGCGACGTACCGGCCCATCGTGGAGCTGCTTGAAGCAGCCGGCGCCATCGACGCGCTCGACACGGCGCTCACCGAGCGCGCGCGCGAGTCCGCACGTGCCCTCGTCCAGGGCAGCTCTCCGCTCGGCGAAGGCGTCGGCTGGATCGAGCGCCGAGCATCTCTCTTCGACACCGTCGCGCGCGTGCTCATCGACGTGTCGCACCAGGTACGCATCGCACTCGTCATTCACGACCTCGATGCCGCGGACGTTGCCACGCAAGGCTTTGTCGGCCACCTGGCCGCGCTTGCCGCGCCGACCGAGGCACTCGCGGCGCACGCCGGCACCGGGCACCTCCGTGGCGCCCTCGTGCTCACGGGTCGAGCCATCTCGAAGTCACTGCTACCTGGCATCGTCACCACGGCTGTTCGTCTGCGTCCGCTCGACGAGGACGGCGTCCGCGAGTTCCTCAATCGCCCCGAGGTCGTCGCGTTCTTCGCCGAAGCCACGGGCGGCCGGCCGCGCGAGCTCGAGGCGCTCCTCGAGACGCTTCCCATCGACGCCGGCGATCTTCTGCGCACCCGCTGGGCGCGTACGAGCGTCGACGCGCGTCGTCTGGCCGCCACGCTCGCGGTTGCGGGACGACCTCTCGCTCTGGTCGATCTCGGCACGCTCGCGGCGGTCGACGAGGCGTCGCTCGTCGCTGCCGCCCAGACGTTGAAGGACGCTCGCCTGTGCCGTCGCGAGGTCGTAGCGGGTGAGCTGCGGCTGTCGCTGCTCGGACGCGGCGACGAGGAAGCCATCTACGCGCTCGTGCCCGACACCGAGCGCGCGACGCTGCACCTCGCCGTCGGTCGGTGGCTGAGCGGCCACGGTGGCGACGAGCTGACCGACCGCGTTCGCATCGCCGAGCACCTGCTGCGTGGTGGCGGAGGCCGCGCCGCCATCGAGGCCGCGCTGCGCGCCGTCGAGGCGCTCGAGCTCACGTTCGGCTACGACCGCGCTGTGGACCTCCTGCGGCGCGCCCGTGCGGCAGCCGTCCAGCTCGGCGGCGCCTCGGGCCACCCGCTCGCGCTCGCCGCCATCGACGCGCGGCTGTGCGAGCTCGAGCGTTTCGTAGGCGACTACGACGCTGCGCTGGCGACCGCCCAGCGCCTCGATGCTGCTGCTCCCGGGCCCTCGGCCCGGCGCCGGATCGCCGAGCTCCACATCCTGCGCGACGAGCTCGACCTCGCGCTCGCGGCGCTGGACGACGCAGAGCGAGAGGCAGCGCACCAGGCCTCACCCGCCGGGAACCAGGAGCGCGTTCGTATCGCTGCGGCGCGTGCCGAAGCGCTCTACCTTGCGGGCCGTGGGCCCGAGGCGAAGCTCGCCGCCGAGGACGCGCTGCGCAGGGACGAGGAAGTCGTCGCCGACGGCGCCACTGCCACCGCCTCGCTCCTCCGGATCGAGGTGCTCAACACGCTCGGCAAGGTAGCGCTCGCCGAGGCGCGCTACAGCGACGCTGCACTCATCTTCGGCGAGAACGTCGCGCCGGCCCGTGCGCTCGGCAGCACCTTCGAGGAGTCGCGCGCGCTCTTCAACCTCGGCATCACCGAGCTGCGACTCGGGGCATACGGCGCTGCACAAGGTCACTATCAGAGCGCCCTCGACCTCGCCGAGAGCGCGGGCGACCACCGCAACCGCGCCTTCTGCCTGCAAAATCTCGGCGTCCTCGCGCACTGGCGCGGCGACTACGCGGAGGCCATCGCTCGCTTTCAGGCAGCGGTGTCCGCGTTTCGTCGCACGGGGATGCGCGCCCGTCTCGCCTGGGTCGCGCTCGATCTCGCGTCCGTCTACCTCGACCTCAACGACCGCGACGCGGCACTCGCCACCTTCGGGCTGGTCGCACAGCTCGGCGACCGTCTCTCCCCGAAGCTCCTCGCGGACTGCGCGCTCGTCGAGGCGCGGATCGAGGCGCTCGCGGGACGTCGTCTCGAGGCGCGGGCCCTCGCGCTGTCCGCTCGCGATGCGGTGTCCGGTCACCAGGCCGAGCGCGTCGTCGAGGCCGGTCAGCTCCTCGTACGCCTCGCGCTCGACGACGCAGAGCTCGAAGAAGCCGCGCGGCTCTTCGGCGCCATTGCGCCTTCCAGGTCGGATCGCGTCCAGCTCCGCACCCTGCTGCTCGGTGCCGAGCTCGAGCTCGCGCGTGGCGAAGTCCTCGTCGCACGTCGCCGCCTGCGCAGCATGCTACCCGTCGCCCAGCGCATCGCCGACCTCGAGGTCGAGTGGCGCTCGCGCGAGCTGCTCGGTCGTGCCGCGCTCGCCATGCGCGACGAGGTCGAGGCCAACCGCCACTTTCGTGCCGCGCTCGCCATCGATCGGCAGCTCCGCGAGCGCGTCCCCGAGCCGCAGCGCGGGACGGTTGCGCAGGACCCTCAGCGGCGTGCGCTCGACCACGCGCTCCACCTCCCCGAGGTGGTCACGCTCCCGGCCATCGAGCGGCCGCGTCCCGCGCTCGTCGCCGTCGAGCCCGACGACGATGCCCCGCTCATCGGGCGCATCATCGGCAAGCACCCGCGGATGCGGCAAGTTTGCTCCGTCGTCGAGCGCGCCGCGTCCGCCGACTCGATCGTCCTCATCCGTGGCGAGTCCGGCACCGGCAAGGAACTCATCGCCGAGGCGCTCCATGAGGGGAGCTCGCGCAAGGGGCGGCCGTTCATCAAGGTCAACTGCGGCGCCATCGTCGAGTCGCTGCTCCTCTCGGAGCTGTTCGGCCACGAGCGCGGCGCTTTCACCGGCGCGCTGCAGCGCAAGAAAGGCCGCTTCGAGAGCGCGGACGGCGGCACCCTGTTTCTCGACGAGGTGGGCGACGTCTCGCCGCGCACCCAGGTGGCCCTGCTCCGCGTGCTCCAGGAGCGTCAGTTCGAGCGCGTCGGCGGCACCTCGCCCGTCCGCGTGGACGTGCGAATCATCTGCGCCACCAACCGCAACCTCGAGACCATGGTCGCGAGCGGCGAGTTCCGCGAGGATCTCTACTACCGGCTGCGTGGCATCCAGCTCGAGCTCCCCGCGCTCCGCGAGCGCGCGAGCGACATCCCGCTCATCGCAAAGTCCATACTCGCGAGCCTCGGCTCCCAGCGCGGTCACACGCCGCTGGCACTCTCGGTAGAGGCGGAGGCGCTGCTGCGGCGGCACGACTGGCCGGGTAACGTCCGCGAGCTCGAGAACGTCCTGCGCTCGGCGTCGCTGTTCGCGGAGGGTGGTCACATCGCCGCCGTCGACCTCGGCGAGGTGCTTGCGTCACCGCGTGTCGCTCGCGACCTGCGCGCCGTCGGTACCGAGCCCGGTCCTCAAAGCTCCGCGTGGCAGCGACTCTCGAGCGAAGGCCTCTCGCTGAAGGAGCTGAAGACCCGCGTCGAGATCGAGTGCATCGAGCGCGCGGTGTCCGAGTCGCGCGGCAACATCACGAAGGCTGCCGAGCTGCTCGGCATGAAGCGCCCCCGTCTCTCGCAGCTCATCAAAGAGCACCGTGTCCGTCTGGACTTCCCGGACGACGGTGCTGCCGAATCGAACCAGGAGAATCCGTAATGCGCCTGCCTCTGCTTTCACTTTGCATGCTCGTCACCGTCGGCGTCTTTGCCGGCGGCTGTAACGACGACCGCGTGGCCGCACAGCCGTCCCGGCAGACGAGCGCGCTCGACCAGCTGCCCGACTGCGACGGCATCGACGTGCAGTCGACGTTCGAGGCCAAGCCCGCCAGCATCGACGGCTTCTACATCGTCAGCGATGGCTCGCGCCCCGTCTGCCAGACCGACTTCGACGGTCTGCAGGCGATCGCCACCCGCCTCGATAGTTCGGGCGTAGACTCGCCGCAGATCGAGCGCGTCAGCTCCGACCCGATGCCCGGGCGCGGCACAGACCCCGATCCGCGCGCGAAGGCCGAGTCCGACCCGATGCCCGGCCACGGCACCAACCCGGTGGCCGCGACAATCCGCCAGCTCACCAGCGGCGCGGCGAAGTAACCCGCTACATCAGAAAGATGCCGTGCGCGTCGTCCCCGCGGGCCTCACCTGCGAGGATCGCCACGTTGGTCAGCTCCCGACGCCCGGACTCCGCCCGCAGCTTGTCCCACAGCATAGGGTGGCGCGAGACGATATCGTAGAAGTCGCGCGGCGGGAGGTGCACCGTCTCGCATAGCCGCGTGGCGCGCACGGTCGCAGACGCTGACGTCCCCTTGAGCAGCGACATCTCGCCGATGTAACTGCCCTCGCCTAGCCGACCCAGCTCGACTGTGCCGGCCGCGTCGCTGCGCACCACCTCCACCTCGCCGACGAGGATGAGGTACAGCCCGCCGCCTTGCGTGCCTTCCTCGATGATGGTGGCGCCGCGACCGAAGCGACTCGGACGAAAGCGCGTGGCTACCTCGGCTCGTTCTTCGGGGTCGAGGCCCGCGAAGAACGGCGCGGTCGCGAGCATCGTCGACAGCAGCCGGTCGGCGTAGAAAGCGCGTAGCGTGCGCGCGACGCCCGGGTGGTCAGCCACCAGCCGATCGACGAGCGTGCGACGCACCTCGAGGAGCTCCACCTGCGTCACGCTCTCGACGGTGGCGTGGCGCTGCTGATCGGCGAGCACCGCAAACTCTCCGAAGAACGAGCCGGGCCCGAGGAGCGCGAGCTCCTTGCCGTTCTTCTTCACGCGCACCGTGCCGTGGGCGATGAGATAAAAGGCATCGCCGGGTGTGCCCTCGACGACGATGACCTCGTTCGCCGGGTGCTCGACGACGTTGATCTCGCGCAGCAGCTCGGAGAACGCCGCCGTCGGAAGGTCGGAGAACAGCGGGAACGCAGGAAGGTCGTCGGGGAGCTGCGCACGCGACAGCTCGAGCGCCGACTCGACGGCGTCCGGGGGTGGCGCCGATACATCGCCACCAGGCGACGTCGGATCGTCGACGTCGTCCTCCGCATCGTCCATGGACGTCAGCTCGCGCGACGTGGTCAGCGACACGTGGTCGACGGGTTCGTCCTCGTCGGCAATGGGGTCCGCACCAGGCGTCTCCCAAGGAACGTCTGCGCCTGCCTCGGTGGCCTCCTCGTCTTCGTGGTCGAAGCCCTGGGCCGCCGCGCTGGCCACGTGGCCTTCGTCTGGCCCCGTCGCGCGACTGGTGGGACTGCCCCGACGCTCGACCAGCCGCGCGAGCAGCGCGACCGTCTCGTCGTGAGATGGATCGATCTCGAGGACGCCACGGCACACGGCCATGGCCTGGATGAGCTGCCCGTCTGCGGCGTAGCTCATCGCGATGTCGCGGAACAGCGAGATGGCCTCCGCGCGTCGGCCGAGCTCGAGGAGCGCCGCTGCGAGCTCGAGGCGCCGCGGGATGGAGCGAGGCTCGCCGAGGACTGCGTCGGCAAGCTCGCCGAGTCGCTCCGGGCGCTCGCGAGCGCCAGGAGGCGGGGTCGTCTTCACCTGCCTCCTACCGGCTAGCGCGCGACGAGGTTGACGGGAACCTCGAACGCGACGGGGTCGCCCTGGAACGTCGGAAACTTCCACTTCTCCATGAGCGACGACATGCAATGCTCCATCTCGACGTCGGTGCGTGGCGAGAAGCCCACGTCCTGCGCGGTACCGGTGTTACGCACGGAGAAGTGGGCGTTGACGGCGGACACGTACTGCAGGTCCGGCTTGCGCTTGAGCGCCTTCTCGTAGCAGGCGCGGAAACCGGTGGCGTTCAGCTTGACGACCTTGGCGACGGCCTCGGGAGAGACATTGCCCTCCTTGCTGGCAGTGCCATGATGCGCAGCCGAGTTGCTCGCGTCGACCGGGTCGAGCTTCAGTGTCGCCGATGCCTGTGCCTTTGCGAGCTCGGCCTTGGCGAGCGCGAGCTGTCCCTTGAGATCGCTGAGGTCATTGCGACACTGGACGAGGTCGGTGGCGAGCTTGGCCTTTGCGCCATCGTCCTGCGCAGAACCGCCGCAGGCGAAGAGGGTGAGCGTGAGCGGGAGGGAGAACGTGGCGAGTGAGAAGCGCATCGAGCTCTGGATTATCTTAGGCTTTGTCGACGCGTGCAACCGTCGGCTCGTTCCTCGTGACGAGGTCGGCGAGCCGCACGCCGTTCCGCACGTGCTCCTCGATGATGCGGCGCGCATCGACGGGCTGCACGCCGTGGTACAGCGTTGCGTTCTTTCCCGACGTCGGCATCAGCCGGACCATCACGGGGTTCTCGTGCGGCAGGATCTCGCGCACGAGCACGTTGGGTCCGCGCCGGCAGCGCCCGAAGCAGCTGTACGTGCCGAGCTCGACGGGCGCGGCAAGTGGCTCGCCTTCCGCGACGGCCAGCTCGAGCGCGGTGAGGACGGCTGCGCTGTCGAGCCGGCCCCCGCAGTCGGGACCGCGACAGACGAGGACGGTGTAGCGAGCAGGCACGAAGACGAGTGTAGCAGGCCTACTTCTTCACGCCGGCCGCTGACCTGGCGGCTGGGGCCGGCGTCGCGAGCGCGGCCTTGAGCGCTTCGGCAACGGGGGGGAGCGTGCGGCGCTCCTCGGCGACGAACGTGACGCTGCGGCGCTCCTCGGCACCCATCTTCACGAGAGCACTGCCCGCCGAGGTGAGCGGCGTCGGATCCTGGAGGAAGATGGGATCCGCTCGGTACGCCAGAAGGAATGTGCGCAGCGCGCGCGCTGCGTCCTTTCCGCCCAGCGCGCCGAGAGCGACGACGATGTCCTTGAGGCTCGTCTGTGGCGTCTCCGGGTCGGCGAGGTGCGACGCGATCGCCGGCGCCAGCTCCCGTGCGTCGATGCTGGCAGCAGCGCGCGCGATGACGTCGACGCCCACGGCGCGCTTGTCCGTGAGGTAGTCGCTGTGCGTGGCGAGGGCGTCGGCGTAGAGCTTGCCGGCGCTGGCTTCCTTGCGCGCGACGAGGGCCTCGCCGGCACGCCGCTGGACCTGGGCGGGGACGCCGCTCGGTGCGCGCACGATCTTGACGAGGGCGGCCGTGGTGTCGGAGCCGGGGAGCCGCCCCAGCGCATCGGCGGCGAAGGTCTTGATGGAGGTGAACCGCGCGTCCGGATCCCACACGATCTGCTCGAGCGACGCGCGCAGCGCGGAGGGCGCGGAGTCGGCTGCCCCCTGCGGAACGGCGAGCCCGTCGGCGTCGATGGTGACGCCGGCAATCCGCAGCCCGGTGGTGACGAGCGGGTGCGGCTGGCCGGTGGCCTCGTCGAGCGCCACGATCTGACCGTCGGCCGTGGCGAATGCGATGGCGTTGCCGACGTCCTCGGTGCCGACGACGTCCGCGTGCGGGCTGGCGTACGCCCAGCGCAGCGCGCCCGACTTCGCGTCGATGCCGAACAGGTAGCGGAAGCTGTGCAGCACCGCGAGGTCGCTCTCGAAGCCGACGCCGACGCCGGTCTTCGTGCCGCGCCACAGCAGGCGGTTGCGATCGAAGGCGCTGTAGTCCGACTGCGTGGGCTGGTAGCCGTCCCACGAGTACGACGGCCGCATCTGATCGGAGACCATCTTCACTTCGGCGTACGACGAGCCCTGGCGCGTGCCGCTGGCACTCTTCTCGTCGAGAAGGTAGATGCCCTTGCCCCCGCCGTAAAAGAAGCCGTCCGTCGACCCGACGACGAAGGTGATCTGCTCGTCGGTGTTGCGCACGCGGCCGACTTCCTTGCCGGACGCGCCGTCGAGGAGCACCAGGTTCTGGTACGCGAAGGGCAACGCCACGAGGCCCCCGCGTGCGGCCGGTGCGCCGAGCGTACCCGGAGCGGGCGTGCGCCACGCTTCGTGCCCCGAGCGGTCGATCCCGACGGTGAAGCTCACGCGCTTCGCCTCTTCGGCCGACTGCACGACGTAGTAGAGACGATCGTCGTCGATGGCCATGCCCATGAAGCGCTCGCTCGCGGGCAAGTTGATGCGGAAGCGCTCCTTGCCGGACGCCGGGTCGCGACCGACGAGCTCGCGCTCACCGAGTCGGTACGCCACGAGGTCCTTGCCGACGACGATGCGCGAGCGCACGTCCGCGGGGAACTTCCACACGACCGCGCGCGACGACAGGTCGATGCCCGCGACGAGCTTCTCGGGACCGGCCGTGACGACGAACGCCATGGGCCGACCGGTGCCGTTGCGAGGACCGCGCGCGGGCGCCTTCGACATCGCCAGCGCCTTTCGAACATCGTCGGTGTTGTTGTCGCGCGAGTGCGCTGAGAAGGCGGCGGGGCCGCAGCCCGCGAGGAGCGCGCCGGAAAGGAGCCAGTGCTTCGTCGAGGCGCGCATCAGCCGCCCTTTCGGTGGTTGACGATGGACTCGGCCTCGACCCGGGAGGGCCGCTTCGGATCCTTCTCGGTCGACTGCATGTACTCGATGAGGGCGGTGGTCGAGACGTCGCCGGGGATCTTGGCGAGCGTCTTCACGATCTCGACGCGCACCGCGTCGGGGCCGAAGTCCGCGCGCCGGAGGATCTCGCCGAAGGTGTCGCACAGCAGCTCGTCGGGGATGGGCCCGATCCGCTCGGCGAGCCTGTGCGCGAGCTCGGGCGTGGCGATGGCCGCGAGCGCAGCCGGCGCAGACGGATCACGACGCTCGAGGAGCTGCATCAGCTTGCCCTCGGCAGAGCGCTCCCTGCGATGCCCCAGCGCGTCGGCCGCGGCAGCGCGAACCTCCGGTGTCGAGTCGGAGAGAGCGGCAAGCAGCGGCTGCACCACCTTCGGGTCGGGGAGCTGACCGAGAAGCTCGACCGCGCGGCGACGCAGGTCCGCATTGCGGTTGTGCGAGAACACGCTGAGCACCTCGAAGGATCGTGCGTCCTTGCGCCCGGCGAGGCCGCCGAGCAGCACCTGCGCGTGGCGAGGGGGGATTCCGAGCGCGAGCAGGTCCAGGATTGCGTCGGTGGCCTTCGGGTCCTTCGACGCGGCGAGCTGCTTCGCGGCCTCGTCGGCGCGCGTATCGCTCGCCATCTGGAGGTCGCGACGGAGCGCAGCGACGTCGTCGGCCCACGCGATTCCCGCGAAGGACGACAGGAGTGCAGCAATCAAGAGTCGGCGCATCATTTTCCCTTCGCCTCGTCTTCGCTGAAGCTGACCTTGCCGGAGTACTTCTCCTGCTCGACGCGCAGGATGATCGTCGACGAGGCTATGAC
>JAYTLP010000147.1:0-6056 GCA_043729375.1 Myxococcales bacterium | reverse complement strand
GGGCGCTACGAAGACGGCGCCATCCCTGACCCGCTACCCGCACCCAAACCGCGACTGCGGAGGGTCAAGTGATCGATCCTGCTATGCATTCTCCCGCCGAAGAAGAGCCACACCCATTGACGAAGACGAGCGGCCACGTATCGCGCAGGCGCCGGATCGGCTGAGCGGCGCCGTCCGTCGTCAGGTCACAACGAAGCGCCGCCACCCGCTGTCGCGTGGCCGGCTGCCAGCGTGCGGGCGACATCGTGTCGTCGTTCCGCTTCGTCCCGGGGACGAGCGCTGCCCCGGCGGGGAGAACCGCCACCTGCTCGGTCTTGCAGGTGAGCTTCAGGGCTTCCGGTAGCTTCTCGCACGCCGCTGTGCCGGTCGCGTCCGGGGCCGCCGTGAGCGCGTAGATCTCTCCGGTGCGAGGGCCGACGTAGCTGGTCTCGACGACCGGCGTCCAGATCGACTCGTCGTTCTCCTTGCCCGTGAGCGACATGCCGAGCTGCGCGTTCGGCACGCCGAGCTGGCAGAGCACCTGGAGCCGCGCCTGGTCCGGCTTGCGATGAAGCACCCAGGTGAGGCGGATCGGCGGATGGATGAGGGCTCCCACGAGGACGTGCCGGAACGTGCGCTGGTCCGTTTCGGGTTCCTCGAATGCGGCGAACGATGGCGCTGACAGCGCTGTGCCGCCTTCGGCGACCGGTGGCGCGGCCTCGGCGGTGGCCGGGCTACTCGCCGTCGGCGCCGGAGCCGAGGACGTCGGGGCGGGCGAGGGGGGGCGGTTGGCTCCAGCATGCCGCGGCGAGCGCGGCGAGCGCGGCAATCCGGACGTGAGCGCATACCATCCAGCCTCGAGCACCCTCGCGGACCTGGTGCTTGCGCGGCATCACTAGACTCTAACCTCCCGTCCTGGAAGGAGCAGTAGGATCGCCCGCGTGGCAACGAAGCGCTTCGCGTTCGATCTCCTGTTCGCTCTCGGCGCTGCAGGTGCCGTGCTTGTCGGCTGTGCGCGGTGCGATCACGCCCGCCCGCCGCTGCCAGGGCCCGATGCTGCGCGCGAGGACGCCGGGCCCGTGCTGCCTTCCGATGCCGCCACGGACGCCGAAGCCCCCGATCCGCAGCCGCTCGATGCCGCACGTGTGAAGGCGGCATACCAGGCGCTGATCGCGGGTGATCTCCAGACGGCACGGACCGCCTTCCGAGAGCTCGGACGATCCGTCGGACCGACGACCGCGGCCCGTCTCGCGAGAGATGCCTTCCTGCTGCCAGGCGGCCAGCGCGCGCTCCTCGATCTCGGAGCGACGTGCACGTTCGGCGACGTCGGTGTCGAGCGCTGCGCCGCCATCACGGACCGGAGCGGCGGGACCTGCAGCGCCGGACGCCTCACCGCAGGGTGCGGTCGGGTCCTGGTCGACGTGATCGACGGCCGAGCGCGCGCGTTCTTCGGGCCCGGCGAGGCGACCGGCGCCGGTCGCTACCTGGTCACGTATCCGGACAAGGGCTCGTCCGTCGTGAAGCGTCTCGATACGCTCGAGGAGCTCGTGACGGTCGACGGTGAGGTCGTCGGGGCGGTCGCCGGTGGGTCGAAGCTCGTGGCGATCAGGACTGCCCCAGGCAAGGGCGAGCCCCAAGACGTCGTGGTCGTCGATCCGGAGAGGCGCAAGACGTCTCCGCCGTGCCGGGTCCGTCGGACGACGACCACGGCACGAGGTCCCCTCCGGTTTCGCTATCTGATTGCCAGCGATCGCCTGCTCGTCGAGAGTGGCAGTCCCCACTCCGATATCACGTTGTGTGGCGTCGATTCCGGCCGGGCGCTGGCGACCTTTGCGACGAAGGGGTCGACGACGGCGATCTTCGATGCCGCGGAGAAGAGCCTCTACGTATCGGGCGCGGTCGTTGCCGCGACCATCCCCCAGGACTCGCTCGGCGGTGGGCCGGAGGCGTCGTCGCTCGTCGACCACTACGCCGTCAATCCGGTAACGGGCGCTGCGCAGCGGGTCCGGACGAAGGAAGCGACGACCGACATTCCAGGGCGGGATATGGCCGTCAGCGCCGATGGCGCAACGCTGGTGGTGGCGACGCACGCGCTGCTTCGCTTCTTCTCCACCCGGCCGTTTCGCGTTCTGTCGGACATCGCGCTCGATGCCCCCGTGCTCGACTCCTCGTACGACGCTACTCCGGCGCTGACCATTCTGCCCGATGGGAAGACACTGCTGGCGACGTACCGCGCCGTGGCGGCGCTCGGAGGCCTGGGGTCGCTCGACGACGCTGGCGCAGCCGCCGCGTCCTCCTCGTTCGAGGTGTGGGTCGTTTCGACAGCGAGCCGGAGCGTGCTCTATCGGGGGCGCAGCGTGGCGGGGTGGCGCTCGGACCCTGCCGGCCGTCGCGGGGCCATCGTCCTGAACGCCACGAGGCCTGCCAGGGAGCGCCTCGTCCTCTCCGTCACCGAGAGCGGGCTCGTGTCCCGGGTGCTGGGGCCAGGGGAGGGCGACGCGCGAGGAGAGACGCTGCCACCGGAGCTCGGCGCCGCGACACCGACCGCGCTCGTGCCTGATCCTGCCGCCTTCCAGGGCCTGGCCGTCACGATGTGCGCCGCGGCCGGCGGTTTGCCGGTTCCGCGCGCGCTCTGCGAAGCGAAGTAGCGACGCGAGACCTCAGCAGCCGTGGGCTCCGAGCAGCACCGCCTGCGTGGGACCATCGCAGATCCCGGTGACCTTCATCCCCTTGTCGCACTGGAGCTCCTCGACCGCCGAGCGCAGCGCGAGCGGGTTGTCGTCCTCGTCCTCGACGAGGTAATACCCGATGTTCCGCAGCCGCTCTCGCTGGCCGCTCGGAGTGTCGATCGGATCGAGCCCTCCGATGCGGAGCGGCACGCGGACGTCGAAGAGCTTCTTGGGATCGTCCACGGTGAGCTGCGCGCGATTTGCGCGTCGCGGGATGAAGGTCTCGATGCTGCCGTTGCCGTCCGCGACGAGCTCCTTCGACGCTCCGTCCACCGCCAGCACGCACTGAGCGGCGGCGAGCGGCTTGTCGCCCTCGTCGCGCAGGTCGAGGCGCAAGAGGAGAGTCGGTGCGCGCACGACGAAGAGATGACTCTGCCCGGTCGACGCGTCGACCTCTCGTACCTGGTGGTCGGGGATCGTGACGCGATCACCGGGCAGCAAGACATGCCCGTCACCACGCTCCTTGCGCAGATCGGCATTCGCCGCGTCGCCCCAGACCGACTCGAAGTCCAGGAATCCAAAACGGTCGGCAATACTCGAGATGGTCTCGCCTTGCGCCACGGTATGTACGATGGGCATTACGGAGCCTCGGTCACGGGGGCGTAAATCCGGAGTTGGTGATTGCGTGTTCCATGAACCAGGCAGGAAATAGCTGGTGGAGCGTGTTCACGTCCACGCCCGGCGAGATCTCGTTCCAGAACGGTTGCGGGGCGAAGAGCAGGCTCAGACCGTCCGCCTCGTGCTCGACGGCGCCGCCCTTGGCCTTGGTGATGGTCGTCTTCGGCACCGACTGGGCAAAGGGGAGCCAATCGGCGAACTGCGTGTAGATCCGGAGGTGCCGGTTTCCGGCGCCGGCACGGTGCCACGCCAACGTGCTCGCGAGCATCGGCTTCGCGGAAGAGCCGACCCCGTCGAGCACGCAGACCATACGCAAGACCTTGTCGTGGAACCGGGCGTTGCGTCCGCTGTTCAGGATCGACGCCAGGAAGCTCGCCCCGAAGCTGAATCCGGTGATGCCCGAGCCGCCGAGCCGCATGCGTGGGAACGACGCGCCGTTCATGCGCTGCAGCCAGTAGTGCACCTCGAGCAGGAGCCGCAGCTGCGAGTCCTGGGTCGCGATCCCACCGAGCTGCTTCGCCTTGCTGCCGAGAGGGAAGATGAAGACGTTCTTCGGGAAGTCGGCGAGGTTCTGGTACGCGAGAGACTTGCCGGCGGTCCAGGTCTGGAAGACGTAGCGCGACAGCACACTCAGATACGTGCTGCCGAACGGATAGTCGTCGTCGAACTTGACGGCAGGGTGGAAGAACACGTTGTAGTGCAGCGAAAATCGGTGCGCGTCGGATCCGGTCTTGATGTCGAACGGATTGACGATTGCCAGCAGCTCCGGTGCGCTCGTGCGCTGCGCGTAGAGCACGCCCTTCGGGAGCGGGACGGATCTCGTGCTCACGTTGAGCAATCCCGTGCCGGTCCCGCCGGCGTTGATGATGGGAGTCGCGAATCGGCGAACCGAACGCGGTGTGGTGGCGATATCGATGTTGGCGCTCGCGGCCGCCGTCGCGACATCGGTGCTCGCGTCCCGCAGCTGCCCGAGCACGACGTCGAGCTCCACGTTGAAATCCGCGCCACGCGTGTGCACGGCGACATTTCGCACGTTGATGTGCTGGGCGCCGTCGAAACGCGCCGTTGGCGGGTTCGAGGTCGGCGTGATCTTGATCTTCTGCTCGGCCGGAAAGAACGTGGGGGGCAACGAGACGAAGACCTCGACGTCGGTCGTGCCGTCGGGCAGCTGGAGCTCGAAGACTCCCGGGGTGGACGTCCGCGTCATCTGGCTGAAGGCCGCGAGCTGCACGCTCGCCCGCGCGTTCTTCACGGGGGTCTCGGTGACGTCGACGACGCGTGCGACGATGAAGATGGCCATCGGCTCTTGCTCTCTCAGGCCAGCGCCGTGCGGCGGTCCACGGGTGTCTCGAGGGCGTTGTCGGCGACCGCGCTCTCCAGAGGACTGGCCGGCCCTCCGCCGCCGCCTCCGGTCCCGTCCGCGGGCGACGGCGCGTCCGGGTCGGGGGGCGGCGGCGGGAGCTGTCCGAGATCGTCGCCCGGATCCTGCACGCGAAAGAGCTCGACGAGGTCGAAGAGTCGATCCGCGTTGTCGTCGTCGCGCATCTCGCCGCGATAGCGAATACCCGGCTTCGCCTGATTGAAGGTGAAGAAGCGGTACTCGTCGACGATCGTCCCCTCCTTGACCGGAACCACGAGCGCGTCGACGCCGTTCTCCTGGACGAGGGCGAAGACGGCGTCGTCGGTCCAGCGGCCGTCACCGACGGGAATGCCATAGCGGAACGCGACGCGCTGGAGGACGCCCTCGCACGGCGAGCGCTCCGAGAGACGATGGTAGAAGCGACACGCGAACGTGTCCTGCGTGTCCTTGAACTCACGGTGCGCATCCGCCGGCGTTCGTCGCTTCTCGCCGTCGGACCAGAAGCGCTTGATGCAGCCGTCCTTGGGCTCGTCAGCGCGCGGACACGGCCAGCGGCCGAGGTCGACGCGGGTGCCGGGACGGAAGAGGAACGCCAGGACGCGACGATTCTTCGCGTTCTCGAGATCGCGTCGAGCCTGGTTCGCAGGCTTGGCGAGGGTCGCGGCCTCTTCCGTGGACATCACGATCAGCGGATTGAACTCTGCGCAGCCCTGGAAGTCCGCCTTCCCGCCGCCATCTGCCCCTCGCCCGAGGAAGTCGGTGCGCTCGAGGACGATCGGGCAGATCGCGTCCATGTATTTCTTGTAGAGCACGCGCCGGGAGTCCGGGCCGATGACGCCGTCGACGGTCAACCCGTTCTCGCTCTGGAATCTTCGCTTCTCCCGGTCGCTGTTCTCGAACCGAAGCTGCGTGAGCATGATGTCGACGGCGCCGGCGGCCTTCCACGAGTCACCGCCGACGGGCCTCGTGAAGAGCGACTCCCAGATCTCGATGTCGCGAACGAGCAGGCCGTAGAGCGCCTTCACGCGCCGCCCGCTGAGCGCCTTGTTGTACTCGTCGCTCCCGGTCGCGTCCGCGTGGCCGAAGAGCGAGATCGGAGGTCGCTCCCCCGCCTTCGTGTGCGTCTTGATGAGGTCGGCGAGGTCTGTGAGCTCGTCCACGATCTCCGGCATGATGATCGAGGAGTCGAACCCGAATCGCACGTCGTCCGCGCGAAAGCACGCGAAGGGCATGATCGCCGAGCGAATCGTGTTGTGTCCGCCGTCGACCGTGGGCGCGACCTGCAACGTGAGCGTTCGCTGTGTCGGGTGGAGGGCTACCCGGGGCTTGGGCGGCGGCGCTCCGGAGTTGCTCATCGCCGTCAATCTAGC
>JAYTLP010000146.1:0-3350 GCA_043729375.1 Myxococcales bacterium | reverse complement strand
AGCTTCGCGTCGACCTTCTTCGGACCGATGACCTCGACCTGCAGGTTCTTCATGCGGGCATTCGCATACGCCTGCACCTCGGCCGCGCTGACCGCCTGCACCTTCCCGAGGAGGCGCGACTCGAAGCGGAAGTCCCCGGTGAGGAGCTGCGCGCGCGTGAGCCAGGCCGCCTGACCATCGGTCGTCTCGCTGCTCACGAGGTGCTCGGTCAGGTACGTTGCCTTGGCACCTTCGAGATCCTTCCCGTTCACTGGCGTAGTCTTCAGCTTCTTCACCTCGTCGAGCATCACGCGCATCGTTGCGTCGGGGTCGACCGCGGTGACGTAGAGGCGGCCGAGCGGAACCCCGGTGTTCCACGCCAGGCTGGCGCGCGGCGCGTAGGAGAGGTTGCGCTTCACGCGCACCTCCTCGAAGATCCGGAACTCCAGCACCTTGTTCGCCACCATGGCCGCGTAGAAGTCGGGGTCTCGTGGCGTCGCCGAAGGATAGTGCCCGAGCACGTAGCTCGTGGGCAGCTTGGCGTCCTCGACCTCGAGGGCCGGCCGGGCGAACGCGATCTGAGGTACGGGCTCGCTCGCGAAGCTCCCGCGGGGCAGGGCGCCGAGCTTCTCGCGCGCGAGCACTGCGACGTGCGCGGGGTCGACGTCGCCGACCACCACGAGGAGGAGACGGCTCGACTCCCGCAGCCTGGCGAGGTGCGCGGCCACGGCAGCGGGCGTCA
Organism: Myxococcales bacterium; assembly: GCA_043729375.1. Classification (GTDB taxonomy): domain Bacteria; phylum Myxococcota_A; class Polyangia; order Palsa-1104; family Palsa-1104; genus JBDTCO01. The sequence goes on along the minus strand of JAYTLP010000146.1, from coordinate 2,629 downwards.
CTGCTGCGAGCGACTCGTGGGTGCCCTCGGGACGGTTCTCGTACGGATGATTCTTGAAGACCGCGAGCCGCGCCTTCATAGCCAGGCGTTCGTCGGGGCTCTCCTGCTCGTGGCGCAGGTGCGCGAGCAGATCCTGGCGGTGCACCTCGAGCTCCGTCGGTGGGAGCACGGGCAGGAGGAATGCGTCGGTGAGGAGGCCGAACGTCTCGTCGAAGTTCGAGGTGAGCGATTTGGCGTCGAGGCTCGCGTAGTCCTCGTTCGAGGCCTCGCCCATCTCGCTGCCGAGCGCGGCGAGCCGCCGGGCAAACGCATCGCGGTCGAGCCTGCGGGTGCCGCCGGAGACGGCGGTGGCGAGCGCGAGACGCTCGATGCCAGCGTCGGCCTTACCCCAGTTCCGTGCGCCACCGCTGATCGAGAGCTGAATCGCCGCGAGCTCGGCGCCGGGAACGCGCTTCACGAGCACCATCAGCCCGCCCACCATCTGCTGCGTGACCGCACCGTCGATCACCGGCGGTGGATCGCTCGCTGACGGAGGCGAGCCGACGCGACCGTCGGGGCGCAGGCCCGGCGTTACGGGCTGCGCGCCATCGCCACCTCCGCACGCGGCGAGCGCGACGAAGGATGCGGAGGCGAGCGCGAGGAACGTCGACCGCTTCACGGCTTCACCGCCTTCTCGCCGATGCCGGCGAGCTTGGCGAAATGGGCTGCGTCGAAGCCGGCCTTCTTCTGGGCCGGCGAGACCATCGACCCGAACACGAAGCTCTTGCCGATCATGTACGCGTCGAGATAACGGGATATGGCTGCGCGATCGACCTTCTTCATGTGATCGACGTATCCAAAGTAATAGTCGAGCCCCGCGGTGGTCCACCAGAAGCTCAGCGTGTGCGCGAGCGTGCTCGGCTTCTCACGGTCGCGGATCGTCTGCAGCTCGGCCTTCCTGCCGGCGTTGGCCAGCTCCTCGTTCGAGAGGTAATCGGCCACCTTCATGGCAGGCAGCTCGGTGAGGACCGCCTTCACGCACGCGTCGATCTTGTCCGGCGCTGCTTCGAAATCGACGGTGATGGGCCCGATATTCTTCTGCGTGTACCAGCTGATGGTGGCAGAGACGCAGGCCCCCGACTCGACGAGATGCTTCTGGAACTTCGACGATGGCTCGCTGATGAGGAAGGTCAAGAAGTCGGCGGCGTACGTGAGGTCGACGTTCTCGCCGACGGTCGACGGACCGTGGAACGCGAGCTGGCCGGTGTACGAGGTCACAGGTTGCTCGATGACGACAGCCTCGCTCCTGGGCAGCGGCGGATGCTTGACGAGCGGGAACGCCACGAACGGGTCGTCGGCCTTCTTCCAGCTCGCGAAGAGCATGTCGGCAAGGTCGAAGACCGCCTGCGTATTCACGTCACCCGTGAGGATGAGCACCGAGTTGTTGGGGACGTAGTAGCGCTTCTGGATCGTCCGCATCGTCTCGACGCTGGCTTTCATGACGGTGGCGCGCGTGCCGAGCGGGTCCTTGCGCGACGGATACTTGAACCAGAGCTTCTTCCCGATCTCGTGCTGGAAGTGGTAGCCGGGCGAAGCCTCGTTGCGGTCGATCTCGCCGGTGACCACGACGCGCTCGCGCTCGAGCTCCTTGGCGTCGAACAGCGGGGACGTGACCGCGTCCCGCATGAACGTCATCGCATCGGAGAAGTGCTCCGACGTCGTCGTGAAATAGTAGTTCACGGCCTCGGTGCTGGTCGAGCCGTTGAACAGGATGCCGAGCTCGCGCGTGCGCGCCAGGTACGCCTCCTGACTCGGCAGGACGGCGTTCGCCTTGAAAAACATGTGCTCGTAGAGATGCGATAGCCCGTTCAGCTCTGGCGGCTCCGTCATCGAGCCGTTCTTGACCGCGATCTCGACCGTCAACGTGGGCACGGAGTGGCTCTCCACGACCAGTACCTCGAGACCATTGGAGCAGGTGTGCGTCGCGACCTTCGGGGGCGCGGCGTGGGCGGTGCCAGCGAAGGTGAACGTGCTGCAGAGCGTGAGCGTGACGAGCCCGGAGACCTGGCGCATAGGCGCGAGGAGACCTGAAGGGCGGCCCGAAGGCCAGCCCGATTCGTACGGCTCTTCGAGGTTCTCGCGTTCCCTACTGCACCTTGACCCATCCCCTCATATACCCGCCGCAGATTCCCTTGAACGCTGCATGATCCGAGACGATCTTCCCGAACGCTTCTGTCAGAGGTCGGAGACGCTTCTCGCGCATGTTGGGAATCGCGCGATACCAGTACGATCCTTGATTGAAGAGCGACATCGTTCGAGCCTTGACGGCATTCGTCTTCAGGATGCGGTCGAGTCCGAGATGAAGAGCAACCTGTCGCGACGGTCGGCGCTGCGGATGTTGGTGGCCGGCAAGCCCATACCGAAGTGGTTGTTCTCGATGTCGCGGAACGTCTCCTCGATCGTGAAACGACGAGCGTACCGCTGCACGAACTCGGCGGCCTCGAGGTCAGCGCGGTTGGTCGCAATGCACCACGACGCCTTCATGCCCTTCTGATGCCAGCCCTTTCAAGGTGCCTTCTTGCGTGATTCGGCCAACAATCGCGCCGTGGATACGTGAGTATTCGTCGCGAAGCGCGTTCGCTTTGGCACC